>VEQR01000029.1 GCA_018883125.1 Candidatus Kapaibacterium sp. | reverse complement strand
TCCGCCCTGAAGATACTCTTGGACGATCGCATAACGCTCCTCATCTGTAAATGCACGCAGATGGCGTTTCTGAAATGTTGACATCAAAATGCTCCCAGAATCTGTCAACCTATTTCAGGAAAAGACAGCTTCCCGCGAAGCGTCCCGCGAAGCGTCCCGCGAAGCGGCTTCCCGCTGCAAGCTTCCCGCCGCGAAGCGGCTTCCCGTCGCAGACTTCCCGCCGCGAAGCGGCTTCCCGCTGCAAAGCTTCCCGCCGCGAAGCGGCGCTACGGCGCAAGCCGCTCCACTACCCACGCCCCCTCTGATTTGCGGAAGCGGATGCGATCGTGCATGCGAGAAGCGCGACCCTGCCAGAACTCGATGGTGTGCGGCATGAGTGCAAAGCCGCCCCAATGGGCCGGTCGATCGATACGTGTGCGCCCGGCGTTGGCCGCAGCGAGTGCAGCAAAGCGCTGATCAAGCTCTTCTCGTGAAGGAATGACCTGACTTTGCGGAGATGAGGCAGCACCGAGCTGACTCTCAAATGGACGCGAGTGAAAGTAGGCGGTGGAGGTTTCCGGGGATAACCGCGAAACGGTCCCCTCAATGCGCACCTGACGCTCGAGCTCAGGCCAGAAAAACAGCAATGCCGCGCGTGGATTCAGCGTCAGCTCCCGACCCTTGCGGCTGTCATAGTTGGTGTAGAATCGCAGTGAGCCGTCATCAATACCCTTCAGCAGGACAACGCGTGATGAAGGGGCTCCATCAGCTGAGACCGTTGAAAGCACCATGGCTGTCGGCTCGAGAACCTCGGCGGTGATGGCTTCATTGAGCCATGAGGAAAACTGAACGATGGGATCGGCATTCACGGCTGATTCATCAAGTCCACCTCGAATGTACTCCTTGCGAAGCGCTGCAATGTCAACGTCGTGCTGTGACATGGGTTGTATAAATGGTTACGGATTGACAATTGTAACCGGCAGGCCTGATCGGCGCATGCCCTCATCAACGATGAGCAGGTAGCGTCCGATGGCAAGCGATGTTGTTGCCAGGCGGCCCATGCCGTCAGCGAGCGTTCCCTCGGCAACCGAACGTCCTGATACATCCACAAGCATCAGCCGCGCCCGGGCAACACCATCGGCGGCAATAAGCACATCACTGCCAACGGAATGGGGCTGCCGTCCGACAAGTGAACACCATGATGGACTTGTGTGATCTTCATCCACAGAGGTGACGGTTGACTGCGTTTCGGCGAGAATGTTCCAGTCAGGGTCAATGATGATCGTATCCGGGGAAAATGGAATTGCCCATGAGAACTGCTGCACAGCCCTGTCAACGAGCACAACCGTATCCCGCTGCTCAGTCCCCTTGCGGGCACGCAACCGAAGCGAGAGCGTGAATGCCGACGGAACATTTGCGCCCTTTTGCGACTGCGTAACGGTGACGGAGTATCGGTCATTGTCTGTCTGCACGGCACCAACGGAGAGTTGTGGATGCCCTGCCTTCACCAGCCACTGATCGAAAAACGTGTCCCAATCAACGGCGGGATTGGGGAACTTCTCCTTGAGAAACTCCAGGAACTGCCACGTCTGCGCCGATCCGAGCCGATACCGATTGATGTACTCCTGCCAGCCAGCAAAAAACGCATCGTCGTCGTTGATGTTACGACGGATCATGTGGTACACCCAGCCGGCCTTGGCGTACGTGATCGCACCACTGAACAACGCCGCTGGCGGTGGATCATACACTGCGTTACCATTCAATCCAACGCGGAGGTATGCCGTGCGGAATCGATTAAGTCTGTCTCGATAGCCACCCATGCCGTCCACGTATTCGTAGTACAGGGCTTCGCTGAATGACGCGCCCCCTTCATTGAGCCAGATATCAGACCATGTTGCACACGTCACAAGATCCCCCACCCAGTGATGAGCAACCTCATGAACATAGCCGTTTTCGTAATTGCCATTGAGCCAGAGTCGGTTGACGGTTGTCATCGTCTGGTGCTCCATTCCTCCAAACTGGATGGGCGTAACGGCTACGTGACCGTATGTCGAAAATGGATACCTGCCCAATCTGGATTCGAGAGCTTCGAACCACTTTGAGATGTTCGTGAGCGCACGCACAGCATTGTACTGAGTACCCTCATGATCGACTGCAAAATGATAGTTGCGAATCGGAACAACCGAGCCGTCCTTGCGGCGATACTCTTGCGGATAGTACTTGTACTTCGCCGCATTGATCGTCAGCAGATAAGTTGGCATTGGCTGGTCGTGCGCCCACGATTGCCATGATGCAGTATCGCCATCAGGCATAGAGTCCGTTGGAACTCCGTTGGAGACAACGGTAAAGTCCTTGGGGACGCGCACGCGCACCGACATTAAGGCTTTATCCGTCGGCACGTCGTTGCTGGGCAGCCACGTGCGGGCACCGTCAGGTTGTGCGAACGTGAAGAAGCTCCCGGTGGGAATATCATTCTGCTTGACATCCTCTGCGGAATAGATGCTCAACCAATCCCTATCCTTCGTGATAGCATAGTACACCGTAAACGTTACGCTGTCCCCCTTGGCAAGGGGCGTCAACAGACTGATCTTCAACATGTCCGAGGCGCTTGAGAAGGCGAGCTTTAGCCCCTTGCTCACAACGGAGTCGATGATGAGTGATTCACTATTCAACGGGATTGTGGCAAGATCCTTCACTCGAGAGCGAACGGTTATCTGCACATTGGCCTCGATCTTCCGCGCCGGACGAAAATCCCGCTCGGTAAGAAGCGCCTTGTAGACGTCCCAGACAATGCTGTATCGGGTCACGTCAATGGTCGTATCGATCTCGCGCCGAGGGAATGCATTTACCATCTGAAGTTCCGGATGCAGCGGCCGCATGTTATCTAACAGCTCGCCATCTGTGATAAGCCAGTCGAGAAATGCCTGCTTGTTTTCCTGCGCAGAAAGGGATGCGGTGCCTAGAACGAGCACAATGAGTGCGAGGAAAAGTGATCGGAATGCAGTCATGCAATGCCTCATTGTCGAATGAACAGTTTCTTATGCTCCGTGTGGACCCGTCCGCGGCAGAGGTGCGCGGTTGCGAACGTAGTGGTCAACCCACCAGCGAATATCGGCGTTTGATTCGTTCCTGCGTCCGGCCAGAACATGGTCTGCGTTGTCATACATGATCAGCTTGTACGGACGATGAAGTTGTTGAAGTTCCGTCGCAAGTCGTAGACTGTGCATTGGGTCTACACGCCTGTCCCCCGTTCCGTGCAGAAGCATCAGCGGCGTTTCTGCTGCTAACTCAGAAGTCCAGCACACAGCACTTCGACGTTCGGCTTCTATCTGCTCGTTGGCTCCCGCCGCAAGGTGCTTGGCCATGGTGCGTCGGATATAGGCATTTGCCTCGACAGCGTGGATCTGCGAGGGGGCACCAAAGGTGACCGCTGCGCGAAAACGTTGTGTGCGGCGCAACATCATGTATGTCATCATACCGCCGCGGCTTCCACCGATGATGCCGATGCGATCGCGATCAACGTACGGCATCGCGTCGAGCAGCGGCAGCAGGTTCATGGCATCGTCAACATCGCCGGCTCCCCATTCGTCCGGACCCTCGGAGCCCCCTGTTCCGCGGTAATTCGACGCAATCACAACGTAGCCCCACGAGGCGTAAAGTCCGATGATCGGCATTGCCGTTTCGGGAACCAGAGCCCCCTTCGGACCACTGCCTCCGCGGTTAAAAATCAATGCGGGATATGAGGTCTCTCCGGCAGGGGGCAGGGCAAGGAACCCCTTGATGCGGAGTCCCGAACTTGCATAGGTAATGTCGTGAAGCGTAACCGAAGAGAAAGCCTGAAAGTGCTCATCGGTCATGGACCGACGTGCCATCGAGAGCGACCCGCGAGGAATCTCAACGGGCTCCGATGCCAGCAGCATGCCATCTACCGCCGAGGTCACCGCTTACCGCGCTCGCGATACTTTCTGGCAAGCTTCGTGTGACGCGAGGTAAGCTCAATCTCGCGTCCATCGATGAATGCGGACGTAAGCACATTCGACTTGCTGTCGAGTGCGTCACCGGTGCTGATGAAGAGCGTTGCACTCTTGCCCTTTTCCAGCGATCCGTACTGCCCATCCACGCCGAACATCTTGGCCGGCCAGATCGTCAGTGCCTTCACGGCATCCTCTTCACTCAGGCCAAAGGCACGGGATGTGCCAGCTTGGAATGGCAGATTTCTTTGCTGCCACGATCCGCCATCGGAAAACGCAAACGGGACATTGGCCTTCGCAAGCGTCGAGGCCAGCGTGAAAGGCGCGTCATAGCCGTCCTCCTCGCGACGCGGAAGCGAGTGAACACGTGGTATGATGACCGGAATTCCGGACTTCTGGAGCTGTGGGATAACGCGGTGTGCATCCACTGCATCAACCAGGATTACTTTCAAACCAAACATTTCCTGAAAGTCGATAACCGCTTCAATTTGGCGCTTGGTGGATGCCGAAATAAGCAGCGGAACATCTTTCTCAAACACCACGCGCATGGCTTCATAGCGGATATCGCGCAGTGCGGTATCAACTCCGGCCAGAGCAGCATCGCTATACGCTTTGGCATTCCGGAACAGCGTGTAGATGCTACGAATGGCTTCTTCCATTTCCTTCCGCTGGTCTTCAATGGATGTGCGAATCCACGGAGCCGTCATCGGATCCATTGATGGCCAGTTGACCACCATCGCCGACGGGCTCTTCACCGCCATGTCCTCGCGCGTCCATCCGTCGGTGCGCATCAGAGCGGCCTGACCGGAGACGAGGCCGCCCTGTGGGACGCTGTTCACCAGCAGCACACCGTTCATTCGAACGGTAGGGATGATGTCGCTATCTGGATTGTACGCCGTGGCAGCCTTCGCATTCGGGTTGAGTGGTCCGACCTCTGCCGCATCTCTGGTTGATCGAACGGCGTCGATCTCCGTTAGACCAATCGTTGTGTTCGGAGCAATGAAACCGGGATAGACGTGCTTCCCGGCACAGTCGATAACACGAGCCCCCTGCGGGATGGTTACCGTTGTGCCGACATCAACAATGACACCGCGATCGAAGACAATGGATGCCTTCTGTAGTGTCGGCCCTGCCGCTGTGTGGATCGTTGCGTTTGTGAGAGCGATCGGGCGCTGTTGGGTTGCACCCGGGATCTCGTCGCCGCTACGGGCACTGGCGACGCAAAGCAGCAGGCAGGAAAATGCCGATGCTGCAAGTGTGCGGAGTGAATGATTCATGGTTGCAAAACTACGTCGAAAAACGAGTAACCCCCAGACGTCACCACTCGCCTAGGGGTACTCTTCACTCACCTATCACGCGTCAATAATAACCACTCACATTCACCATGTCAAGATGTGAATTGTAAGTTTTCAGTTTTGTGATTCAAAGATAAATCCCGATGTTCGTGGCTCATTCGTTGAGGACGGGGTGTAGCGCAGCCCGGTTAGCGCATCTGCTTTGGGAGCAGAGGGTCGCAGGTTCGAATCCTGCCACCCCGACACAACAGTATAGCGTAAAGGCCTTCGTCGGTACTCCCGGCAAAGGCCTTTTGTCTTTTCCAGCCGATCGCATGGGTGCAGTCTGCGCCGTCACCAGCGGGGAACCATGTAACTTCACCCACGCGTTCGTGGTTATCTGTTCCAGTAAGCGACTCAACCAAAGAATTTCATGAAGCACCACATGCGACACTTCCTTTTCGCCCCATTTCTGATTCTCGCCACCTTGCATCTGTGGGCAGCTGGTGACGATTCGATGAATCACGACGGTGTGTTCCTGCCGGCACCGCCCCTTGCAGAGATCACTCGTGCCATGAAGTCGTTACCCGTTGAACAGACGTCCGAACGGTTAATCGTCACTCGATACCTCGGCTACCGCTGCAGCCATTGTGTTGAACAGATTACCTACCTCAACCAACACTCAGCTGCACTCAAGCGTCGTGGAATCAGAGTATTGGCCGTCAGCAATGATGCCGAGGGGAAATGGAGCTCCCTAGTCACAGCCTACGACATTGATACGTCGGTCTTTAGCTACCTCGCCGATGAGAGGGCTACAGTGGCACGCTCTCTCGGTGCAGAGAGGATCACTAACAACACCCGCCTAGACCTGCATGCTACGATCGTTCGCGTCAAGGGAACGGTCCGTGCGGCGGTATACTCCGAATCGCCCTACATGGATGTTGCGCGTATCATCGGTCTCGCTTCTGAAGGGGCTGAATCAGCGCATGCGCCGTCGGCGGAATTTGTCGACCGGTATTTGACGTCAAAGCCGACGGTAACAACGGTTGCCGGACCGAGTGACGGAATCCAGGAGCCGATCGACCTCGACTTCAATCGATCGCTGATGCAGGGAGATGACCTTTGGGTGGTCATGGGCGACAAAAGCGGGCACGCGATGGCGATCCTCCACAACGCCACATCGAAGCAGCCGGCTGTGCGCCTGAAGAAGGACTCCCGTGCATATCACTTCATGTGGCGCACCATGGGAATCGCCATGGGTACAAATGGTGCGTTTGCGACTGCGCAAAATGGGGAGCCCGGCGATGGTGATCAGAACTACATGTTCATGGGGCCTACGCTGTGGTCAAGCGACACCGCCGTCTTTGCCTCGCGGTATCAGACCGAAGAACGTCGGCTTGCCTCGCATCTCGATATGCTCCACCAGAGTCCGTGGGATCTCGGCATCGCCCATGACACAGCGAACGTGTACTGGGTTCTTGATGCGAAGTATCCTGGCATTTCGCGCTACGACTTTCGCGATCCGCATGAGGTTGGTGGAACAGATCACCGCGACGGCGTCATCCGTCGATACACAGAAACATCGATCACGCCGGCTCAGCGTGGGCGTCCGGCCCACGTGTGTCTGGATAAACAGACCGGTTGGTTGTACTACGTGGATCCGGGTGCAGCCAAGGTCCATCGGCTTGACACGAGATCCGGGCGGGTCACAGATACGTTGGAGATGCCCCCTTCCAGCGCCGAAAATGCGGCTGAGTTCACTGCCGTTACTGGCGCACGGTTTTCACCGGTGATCACTTCAGGTCTTGTCGAGCCCGTCGGAATTGATGTCATCGGCACACGTTTGCTCGTTGGAGACCGCTCTACGGGGTTGATCAGCGTCTATGATATCTCGGATACGTCAGCTATTCTGCTCGGCACCATTTCTACCGGCGCAAAGGAGCTTCTGGGAATCACGGTGGGGCCGGACCAGCGCATCTGGTTTGTTGATCGTGCAACGGCAAAGGTCTGCCGGCTTGACCTAGATGCCGAGAACTCGCTCTCTGCGTCACGCATGGTCTCTGCCACTGTTCAGGGTGACTCGATCTCATTCCGATATGCGAACAACTCGCCGTCAACCTATTCTCCGCGTCTGAAGGTTCGATGGGTAAACTCCCGTAACGGCCGGGCAACAGCTTGGCAATCCGTTTCAACAGAGCAGATCCTTGCCGGGCAGACGTCGGACGTGGTCGTCATCGTGCCGGAGATCGACACGTTAGCGGTTCATTCGTGCGAAATCGCGGAGTTCTCTGGTAGCGATGTCAAGGGGCTTACGGCAACCACAACCGTTGTCCCGAAGGGGCTTCGCCGGGTGGTGGTGCAGGATGAACGCAATGGGACGTTTGCCATTCGTGAGGCGGTTGCTCTGACCTCGCGGATGGGTTACGTCACCATTCCGTCCGACGTCTTCAATGCAGTGGCCGATGAGTTGCGGTCCTTGAAGACCGCACTTTGGAACAGCGGATCGGTCGGTGAGATCAGCGCAGTGGATGAAACCGTGATAATGTCTCTCCTTGGCCGCAACGTGGATCTTTTCCTGATCGCCGATGATCCCTTGGCCCTTCGCCTTGAATGGCCCATGGCGGGCGCATTTTTCCGAAGCCTTGGCGTATCCCCTCTCGGTGCCGAGCAGAACGACAGCCTCAAGGGTCAGCGCATCTTCACTGGTGTTCTGGGAGATCCTGTCACGGCCGGCATGACGCTCATCGACTGTCAGCTTCCGCGCCTAGACCATCAGCGTGGCGGCAAGTATATCCCCAACATGTTGCTTCGCCCCCTAACCAATTCCAAGACGATGATGCTTCGCAAGGGCGACACTGCATCCGGCGCAGTGCGCTATGAGAAGCAAACACTCCGATGCATTGTCCTCGGGATAAACGCATCTCGCTTCATGGATGGCGCGCAGCGCACAACCATCCTCGATCGCGGACTCATCTGGCTGGAAGAAGCGGCCAACCCAGATACTATTGCAACATCGGTCAACGATGATGCTCAGCCGGGAGATGAAGGTCGCATTGTGATGCGTCGAACAAGCGCGTCAGATTACCAATGGACCGCCGCTGACGTTGCTCCATTCGGTGAGGAACATTCCGTAGCTGAGGTTTATTCGCTGACCGGACAACGCATGATGACGCTCTACGAAGGCCCCCTTTCGTCGGCACAGGGAACATTTTCGTCGTCGAACCTGGCCTCGGGGTGTTACTTTGTCATTATTCGCACGATGAATCGTCGTCTGCACTCAACGTTCATCAACCAGTAACTCGTATGGGGCGATCAGCCTCCAAATCTTCTCGATCTAGGCGAAGTAGTGCCGAACTGCCTTCGCATGTTTTCGGCAGCGACGTCGAACAGGACCTTGCATTCCTTCTTAGCGAGGGACGGCGTAACCTTGCCCGCTTCAATGCGGACTTGGTGGAGCGAGCGTTCCGGTTCTGTGTGAAGGCCCATGAGAAAGACGTCCGTGTTTCCGGCGAACCCTATTACACGCACCCGGCTAATGTTGCGCTGATCGTGATGCGGGAACTCCCGCTGGACGATGTCAGCGTTGTCGCAGCGCTGCTTCATGATGTTGTTGAGGACACGTCCTTCTCTCTAAAGGACGTGCGCGCGCAGTTTGGTGCCGAAGTAGCCGACATCGTCGATGGCGCAACGAAGATCAGCGATGTGTTCAAGAGCCGTGAGATCACGCAGGCCGAGAATTACCGCAAGCTCCTCCTCTCTCTCGTCAACGACGTCCGCGTGATTCTGGTGAAGTTTGCGGACCGACTTCACAACATGCGCACCATCGACAGCCTCTCGCGGGAGCGTCAGGAACGCTTGGCGCGCGAGACGATGGAGATCTATGCCCCATTTGCGCATCGCTTCGGTCTCGGGAACATGAAGTGGGAACTTGAGGACCTTTCATTCAAGGTTCTCAATCCTGCCGCTTATGAAGATATTCAGCAGCGTCTGGCCAAAACCCGACGTGAACAGGAAGAGATCATCCGTCGGTTCGCCGAGCCGATCGAAGAAAAGCTGCGCGAGAACGGTCTGACCTTTGAGATCAACGGCCGACCAAAGCACTTTTACTCGATCTACCGCAAGATGCTCGCACAGGGCAAAAGCGTCGAGGAGATGTATGATCTTCTGGCCATTCGCATCATTCTCGACACCGAGGATAACAACGAGTGCTTTCTTGCCTACGGCATTGTGAGCGAGATCTATCGCCCCATTCCCGAGCGCTTCAAGAATTTTATCAGTGTCCCCAAAAAGAATGGCTATCAGTCACTGCATACATCCGTGATCAGCGGTGATGGGAAGCCCCTTGAGATCCAGATCCGCACTCGTGCCATGCATGACTTTGCCGAGCGTGGCGTTGCGGCGCACTTCCGCTACAAGGCCGACACGGGCGCAACAGCCAGCTGGGTTGATGCCAGTGACCTTGAAGAATGGGCCACCTGGGTGCGCGACGTGTTTGAAAATGCAGGAGACACCGCAGCCGAAGAACTCCTCGAGAGCTTCAAGCTGAATTTGTATCAGGATGAGATCTACGTCTTCACTCCCAAGGGTGAACTCCGGATCCTTCCGAAGGGGGCTACCCCGATAGACTTCGCCTTTGATATCCATTCGCAGGTTGGAGCGCGGTGTATCGGTGCAAAGGTTAACGGTAAAATCGTTCCTCTTGATCACGAACTCATCACCGGAGATCAGGTTTCGATCCTAACGTCGAAGAATCAGACGCCCCATCGCGACTGGGAACGCATCGCGATCACGCACAAGGCGAAAACACATATTCGCCGGATCCTGAACGAGGAACGCAGAGCCCGGGTCATCGAAGGCAAAGAGCTTTGGGACAAACGCGCAAAGAAACTCGGACTGCACCTGAACGAAGATGACATGGAGCGTCTGAGTGTCCAGGCTAAGTATGGCGGCCGGACCGACTTTTACTTCGCCCTTGCCACGGGCAGCATCACTCCAGAAGCGGCCGGCGAACTGATACGTCAACTCGTGCAGCCAGCTGCTGCGAAGACCGAACCGCATCAGGCGATCAACGCTGATCAGTTCCGCACCGCAGCGAGGGACAAACAGCAGGGCATCCATCTGAAGGATCCCACGGCATCGAGCTCGAAGATCATGTTCTCCTACGCACGGTGCTGCAATCCGGTGCCGGGCGATGCCGTCGTGGGCATCGTGACCATCGGTAGCGGCATCAAGGTGCACCGCTCAACCTGCCGCAATGTTGCCGACTTGCATGACAAGCTCCAGAGCCGCATTGTTGACCTTGAGTGGTCAGCCGCGGAAGGGGGCGAATTCCTCGCCGCTGTAAAGATCACCGGTGAGGACCGTCCGGGAATGCTCAACGACATTACAAGCGCTGTGGTGGCCGTTCAAAAGACGAACATTCGTGGGGTGACCATTGATGCCTATGACGCGGTGTTCGAGGGTATCCTGACGGTGTACGTTGCCGATCTGGAGCATTTGAAGCGAATCTTCGAAAAACTTCACCGAATCAAGGGCGTTAAATCCGTCGAGCGATTCGAAGAATAATTCACGCACAGCCCCTTTCGTATATTTGGCGGTTGTCTCTTGTCTCAACCAAGGAACCGACGCTGTGAGTCTTCAGTCTATTCTGTTTGCCATCTTCGCAATCGGAGCCGTCGCTTCGGCGGTTTTCACGATCACGCGCAAGAATCCCGTGGCCTCGGCCATGTCTCTCGTGGCGCATTTCTTTATGCTCACGGGGCTATACCTCACCCTGCAGGCTCAGTTCGTGGCCGCCGTCCAGGTGGTGGTTTACGCCGGAGCGATCATGGTGCTGGTGGTCTTTGTGATCATGCTCCTCAATGTTGGTCGCGAGGTTAAAGCCGAGGGGCCAAGATCACTGCGGCCGACGCTTGCCATGCTTGTTGCCGGCATGCTCGTTGTGATGGTTAGCAGCGTGATCATATCCCATCCTACTGGCAAGAACGAACTTGCGAAGAACGCAGCCGACATTGGCACAACAGCCAGTATTGGCAATGTCCTTTTCACGCAGTATCTCTTCCCTTTTGAAGCCGTGTCGCTCCTGCTACTGGCAGCGCTCATCGGCGCAGTGATTCTGGCCAAACGCCATGTTTCGGAGACTCAATCATGATGCCCGTAGCAATTCCGCTCGACTACTACCTCATTCTCTCGGCAGTTCTGTTTGTGATCGGTGTTGTTGGTGTGGTAACGCGCCGCAATGCGATCATCATTTTCATGTCGATCGAACTGATGCTCAACGCCGTCAATCTTTCGATGGTGGCCTTTTCATCGTTCCTTGGTGACATTGCCGGACAGATGTTCGTGTTTTTTATCATGGCTGTGGCCGCCGCTGAAGCAGCCATCGGACTTGCCATCGTTTTGGCGCTGTTCCGAAACAAGCAGACAGTGTACGTCGATGAGATCAACTTGATGAAATGGTAAGTCGTATGAAGCACATCTTTGCCATCCTTGCCGTTGGATTGATTGTTCTCAGCGGTTGCACTACCACAACGGAGCCAGAAGCCACTGCTCAGCAGCTCACACTCGACGAGCTCACACGCACTCCGGGCTTTACTTGGTTTGTTGCGGAAATGAACCGCTTTACACCCAATGCCGGCCTGCTCCCGGGGATCGACTCGGCCTTTACGAAGTCACCTTCGAAAAAAGTATGCATCTTCGTCAAGCCGACATGTTCCTGTCGCGGGACGCAGCGGCTCTTCCCACAGGTTGTGAAGACCTTGATGGAAGCAAAGGTCCCCGCGTCAAGTATTGAGATCTGGTCCATGCGGACCGAGGCAGACAGACATCAGTATGAAGGAATGCTCAAGATCTCCGCGCTCCCGGCCATTTATGTGATCCAGGACGGTGCAATCCGGGATTCGGTCAGGGACTTTGACTTTGACGACTCGAACGCCGACACGCTCATTGCCCGAGCCGTTGGCCGCTAAAACTCCTACTCTACTTTCGAACATGAAAAAAGCCCCTGACAGAATTTGTCTGTCAGGGGCTTCCCATTTTCGCGTGCAAGCGGCGGGAGTCGAACCCGCACGGGTTTGACCCCGCTGGATTTTGAGTCCAGTGCGTCTGCCAGTTCCGCCACGCTTGCTGGGTGTGGGCAGTGAGGGATTTGAACCCCCGACCCTCTGCTTGTAAGGCAGATGCTCTGAACCAACTGAGCTAACTGCCCGAGCGTTTGTGCTCAGAACGTCAAAAATACGGAATTCATTGAGATTACAACACAGATTCTACACGTCGGACTTCCGGAAGATTTTTCCGCACAACGCGCTCGATTCCTGCACGTAACGTCATGGCCGACATTGCGCAGGACCGACACGCACCAAGGAAGCGAAGTTCCAGCACACCCGTCACCTCGTCGAATGCTACAACCTCGATGTCACCGTTGTCAGCGGCGAGATACGGACGAACATGCACGAGCACATCGTCAAATCGCTGTCGCTGCTGATCGGTCATAGATCGATCTGAAGCTGCGAATTAAGCGTGTCTGAATTGGCAATGCGCGCCTGACGTGCAACACGTTCAGCCACGTCACGGAAGGCATCTCCCATTGCTCCGGACTCAGGATCGAGCACGAACGGGAAGCCACTGTCAGCCCCTTCCCGAACGCGGACGTCGATGGGTACCTCGCCGAGAAACGGCACGCGGTATTCATCGGCGACGGAGCGTCCGCCCCCTTCGCCGAAAATGTAGTACTTGCGATCGGGCAGATCCGGGGGGACGAAATAACTCATGTTCTCGATCACGCCAAGGACGTTCACACGCACCTTTTCGAACATCTGGATCGAGCGGCGAACATCGGCCAGGGCGATCTCTTGTGGCGTGGTGATCACCACGGCGCCTGTTAGCGGAATTCGTTGGGTGAGCGTCAATTGAATGTCGCCCGTTCCAGGAGGAAGATCGAAGATCAAAAAGTCCAACTCACCCCAAGTGATCTGCTCAACGAGCATAGTGAAGTACCCTGCAAGCATAGGACCGCGCAGAATCGCCGCCTGATCGCGCTGCATCACAAAACCGATCGAGGCGATCTTTACACCGTAGGCCTCGTTCGGATACCCGATGATCTTTCCGTCAGGAGTCTTCTCGGCACGCATGGACTGCTCTGCAAGGCCGTACATGGTCGGTTGTGACGGACCATAGATGTCTGCGTCAAGCAGACCTACGGTTGCCCCGCGTTGTGCCAAGGCCGCCGCCAGATTTGCTGCCATAGTGGACTTCCCCACGCCACCCTTGCCTGATGAGACGGCAATGAGGTTCTTCACACCAGACAGCGTCGGCGAGCGCTTGACGTCCACAACTCGCTCTCGAACGAGAACTTCGACATCAGCTTCCGGGTAGGTGGCCAGGATGGCCGCTTTACAATCATGATCGAGACGACGGGCGATCCAATGAAGGGGGCCTACGGCCTCCAGAAACACGCGAACACGATGACCTGCGATCTCCACCGAATGGATCGCGGAAAGCTCCTTGAGGGTCTTTCCCAAGTCCGAGTCGATAATCGGTTCGAGTAACCTTTGAACGTCTGAACTATTCATGTGATTGTATCTGCGTGGTGATTCGTTCGGTAAATGCGGGGTTGCAAATCTACCATGGTTTTGCGCATCGGCCGAGTGCACGATATTCGCCCCAAGAATCCGTATCTTTCGCCTCCCAAAACGGAAAAATCTCTTTTGTTTTTAACCGGAGCTCTTACCATGAATCATGTGGTCATTGCCGCCTTCGTCATCGCCTCCGCTGCATCGACGTTTGCGCAGGTATCCACCCGCAATCTGCCAAACCCAGGACCGGCAGTGCAGATCCCCCTTCGCCTCTCCGAGGCTGATATCACGCCCGCAGCGTCGATCGACAAGGTCGACGACGGAACGCAAGCAGTAACGTTCCGCCGCATCTTTTCGACGGACGTTCGTAGCCAGTTCCACTACTGGCCATTCGGCGTTGCCTCGAACGATATTTTCAAGTACGATCCAAAGTCGAACACGCTGAATCTGGTGCGCAACAAAGCCGTCATCACGTCAAATATCTCTGGCGTTGACATCGGCATCATGCGTTCAACGAACGAAGGCAAGGCGTGGACGTTTGACATCATCAAGAGCACATCTGACATGTTCGTCGGTATGCCAACCTTCGGTTGGGTAAATCCAAATGAAGGAACGGACGCATCGAAATTCCCGATCAGCATCTATTGCATCAAGTACCCAATTCCGGCTCTGAGCTACGGTGGTATGACACTGTGGAATCGCACGGCAGCCGGTGAATATGAGCTGCCGCTAAGCGATCAGGAACGTCCGGGTCAGGGATATGACGTCCAGTTCGGCGACCTGTACAGCGATAACGCCAACGGCGGTCTGCACTTTGCCGGCATGCTGAATCCCGATGGTGCCCAGTATGGCGCGTATGGATACTTCAATTTCAACCTCGTCGTTGAAGACTATGCACAAAGCCCAACCATGCCGGCTGCATGGGGTCTCGACAAGTTCCGCGCCAGTGAATCTCCGAGCTCGTCATATAACGCCCCTATGCTGATCTCGGGCGACAATGACGGGACACTTTACGCCTGCTTCAACAACGTGCCCGGCGATGACGCTGAGAACCGTCGTGGTGTTCAAGTTTCGAAGTCGACCGATAACGGCAAGACATGGGGCGACTTCAACTCGCTGCCACAAGAACTGCTCGACGAGTATGCAAAGACCCGTGGTGGTGATATTGGTTTCCAGCCTAGTCTTACCCCATACGACGGCGGAGCCTTCATCGCAACGGGTCCGAACTCCTACTCATTCTTCTTCCGCTATCTCTACGGAATCGCCAGCCAGACACAACAGGGCTCACTCGATTCGATCCTCGGATTCAACATCGTTGAAGCTGCGTACAAGAATGGAACGTGGACTCTGAATGAAGTCGCGAACCTGAACTCACTTTCGATCGATGCAGTGGAGACGCAGGATTCGATCTCTCAAGCTATCGGCGCTCCGGCGGTTGTTGTGCGTGCGAATGGTCGCGGTCATGAAATTCAAGTTGCCCGCACAGCCGACAACAACAATCTCGTAGTAAAGTATGTTGATCAGAATCCTGAGCGCAAGAACGATTTCGCTGCTGTGCGCCGCTTCCAGTTCGCCAATGGCACGTACAACGAAGTCGAAGCGTATGTATCGAACTTCGACACGGATCTTTTCATCACGAGCCGTCCGATGAATTCGAATCAGTGGACGAGTGCAATCAACTGCACCAACGATAACGACCACACATACCGTACCTACATTCCGGATATCGTGCCGTCGCTTGAGAAGATCCCCGTTATCCGAATGATTGGCACAAACACCGGAGCTATCCCAACGCTCCTTCCTCGCCAGGTTTTCCAGATCATGTACAACAACTCAGCTGCGATCGATTTCGCGTTGATCAACCCATCGACAGCTGGTGTTGAGGACGAGCGCCGCTATGATTTCCGATTCAACAACGTGGCACCAAACCCTGTGTCCAATACAGCAGAAGTCACGTTCACACTCGACCGTCCGGCAGCTGTGACGATGGAAGTCTTCGACATGATTGGCAACAAGCTTGGCACGGTGTACTCGCAGTTCCTCGGTGCCGGTCTACACGGCGTCAACGTCGATGCCGCTCTCTATGCAACGGGCACCTATAACCTTGCCCTTGTTGTGGACGGACAGCGCACGATGAAGTCTTTCGTGGTGGTGCGCTAAGTCGGCTTCCTGGCCACACCTGATCGTAGAAATTCGTAAACTTGGGGCTGTCGGCTGCGTGCTGACAGCCCCTTTTCTTTTTCGTTTCATCGTCCCTATCGAGGAGCAGACCACATGTTGATCATTCGTCGCATTCTGATGCTTTGCGTCACGATAACGATCTGTGTTCCGGCCTATGCACAGGAGTGGTTGCAGGCAATCCCGCAACGGGCGATCTTCTCGATCACCTCAAACCCGCAGAATCCATCCTCACTTCTTGCGGGCTGTTACTCTCGCACAGGTCTATGGAGCACCGACGCTGGGGCAACATGGCTGGAGCTGAGCATTGGTGAAATGGGTGGGGTCTCTCAGATCACGGCGTTGGTATTTAATCCGGGCGATACCAACATCCTGCTCGCTGGTGGTGTCAACTTCAGCGGTGTCGATCGCTCGACTGATGGAGGTGTGACGTGGGAAAATGTGCTCATCGATCCCGAAGGGAATCGATTCGAGGTGTACAGCAACGGTAGCTTTGCCTTCAATCCTCGCAATCCTGACACGGTCTATGCTCTGCGTACGTACCCGGCAATCATCTACCGTAGCACGAATAAGGGTGGACGTTGGGATTCCATAGGTGCAATTCCGAAACTCAGCACCAGCGCCCGAATGAAGTCCCTTGCCATTTGTCCGCAGAAGGACAGTGCTCACATCATGCTTGCCAGCGGTCGTCCATCGAATATCTATAGATCGACGGATGGAGGTAAAACGTGGGCAGCCAGCGGCAATGCCGTTTCGGGTCAGCCGGATTGCGACGCTGTTCAGATCCGTTGGAGCACAACCATCCCCGGGCGCGTCTATGCTATCGGTCAATTTGCTATCAGCGCCAACACGGGCAACGGTGGCTTGATGATCAGTGATGATTACGGCCTGACGTGGCCCACGCGCAAGTTCCGTGATACGGCCTTTCAATCACTAGAGGTATTCCCCACCAAGAGCGGTGATGAGATATTCATTGGAGGAGGCCAAGGGGCTCTTTCGGACAAGGTCATCAAGGGCGACTCGATCATCCTGCGCTCGCCCGACGGTGGCAACACCTGGCAGGATCTGTCAAAGGTCAAGTGGACTACCAATGAGATCGGAGTCGATGCCGCAAATGTCTGGGGCTTCGCTGTCACCTCAATCGGTGGTGGTGCTAATGAGGTCATCATGGCCACGGAAGTTGGTGCCTACCGATCCACATCGGTTACCTCAGTTAGATCCACGTCAGCATCGGCAGCGGCTCTGATTCGCGCAACTCCAACGTCGATCCTCATCCGCTCAATTGACGCTCAACCCGCAACCTATTCCGTGGTGAATCTCCTCGGAGAGTGTGTTGCTGCTGGCCCCCTTCCAGCTTCCGGTGAAGAGCGAATCAGTATTGCCGATCTGGCCCCGGGAACGTATGCCGTGCGCGTGGTGAACCCAACGGGCCTGACCACGGCGCTCGTGCAACGCTAACGTAACGTGAATTGAAAGGTGTTCGCATGAAGCACCATCAAAACCACATCAGACTTCACATCTGGTCGATGCTGATGCTGTGCACGGCACTGCACGGCCAGACGTGGAGCGTTTTGAGCCCAACGCTTTCTCATACCATTGTCATCAATCCCCAGGATCCATCGAAGCTCTATGCCGGAAACTGGGCGAATCAGCTGTTTCGGTCCGATGACCGAGGGAAGTCATGGCGAACCGTTGAGACGGGAGACATCAATGCGCAGAACTTTTTGACGTCTGTGGTTGTCTCGCGCGCCGACACGGGTGTGATCATCGTTGGCGGTTTCAACTTCGACGGGATAAAGCGCAGCTCCGACGGTGGAGCAAACTGGCAGCGTGCCTTGGCCGACACGGTCAACAATGCCCGCATGTGGTATATCTCGGAAGCAATTGTCGAAGACCCAAAACGTGCCGGGCTGCTCTATGCTGCCCGTGGCTCCACAAACAACGGAATATGGCGAAGCCAGGACAATGGTGTGACGTGGGATAGCATCAGTTCCATTCCCGGACAACTCACGGGACGTTTATGTACCATGGCTATCCGCCCCGACAGTACAAACATCATCTTCGTTGGTGCCGTTGGCGGCCAGATGTTTCGATCGAACGACTCCGGCCGCACGTGGGATCGTGTGCCTGTGCTCGATGGTAAGCTGACGATACGCTCCGATTCCGAGATCCCGAAGATCGTGTTCTCTCCTCGTGACCCAATGACTGGGTATGCCGTGGTGACGATCATCATTGCCCAGAATATCAAGAACAACGGTGGCCTGCTCAAGACAACCGACGGCGGTGCTTCTTGGAACCGAATCGCCTTTGCAGATACCAGTCTGTGGGCCGTTGACGTGCGTACAACGAATGACAAGGACGAGGTATTCGTAGGGGGCTTCCGTGTTGACAATACACCGACGACGATCAAAGGAGATGGTCTGATGTTCCGCTCGCCGGACGGGGGTGCCACATGGTCACCGGTAACCGACGTTCCGTGGGGCACCAATGAGCTGGGCGATACAATCCGAAATTGCTGGGTGATCCGCTGCGATCCGACGTCCCGTCGGGTTTACTTGGCCGCGTCCACGGGACTCTATGCCCTTGACGACGTCGTGTCAAGTGATGATGACGCTACAGAATCTCATGGCACTCTACGCCTTTCAACAACACTCACCGATGGCATGATCGAAGCCACTTCAGCAAACTGGCCAAACATGCCATCCTCCTCGTGGTCTCTTACCGACCTGCGTGGCCGCATGGTAGCACACGGCCGCCATGACGGCCCCCTACCTCTTCGTATCGATGCGTCGTTGCTTACACCCGGCCCCTACGGCCTGCAACTGTGGAATTCGATGGTGAGCGCGGGAACAATCGTGGTGATCGACAGATAGTCGACAAAGAGCCCCCCCCTCGTCTCTTGTTCCCCGGGCCAAGGCCCGGGGCTATTAAGGACGATCCGTCTCTTGTCTCTTGTCTCTCGTCTCTCGTATTACGCGTCCAAAACAATTGTGTTCACGAGATCGCCGAGTCGGTCGATAGAGCATGTGACCACGTCGCCGGGCTTGAGCCACCAAGCGGGATCATAAACCTTGCTGCCGTTGAGTTCGAGGAAACAACCGGTGCCACACGTTCCGCTACCGATCACGTCGCCCGGATAGAGGGTTACTCCATAGCTGGCACGTTCGATGATCTGGGCAAAGGTCCACGACATGTCTTTGACGTTACCAACGGAAACGTCCTGACCGTTGATGACGCACTTCATTCCGAGGTCATAATGATTCCCGACCGCAGTTGACGTTGTCACCTCTGCCAATTCGTCGAGGGTCACCAGCCACGGACCAAGTGAGGTTGCAAAATCTTTACCCTTTGCCGGACCCAGATTCAGCTTCATTTCCTGCATCTGCAGAACGCGAGCACTCCAGTCATTCATGACCATGAGTCCGGCGATGTAGGAGTCGGCCTCTGAGGCTGTGATGTTGCGGCCCTGTTTGCCAATGACGATGGCACACTCAAGCTCAAAATCGAGCTGCTGACAATGAAGGGGCTGAACATGAATGTCGCCCGGACCAAACACCGCCTGATGATTCGTGAAGTAGAAGATCGGGATCTCGTCGAACTCCGGGATCATCTCCACACCGCGATTACGACGGGCAGCCTCCACGTGCTGACGAAACGCGTAGCCATCTCGCATCGAGGTTGGGTGCGGCACCGGAGAGGCGAATGTAGCATCCGCGGCCGCAACAGAGCATGCCTCACGAGCGGACGCATCGGCGCTGGCGAACCACGCCAATGCCTCGTCAACTCGTGTGCGGGCTGATTCGCCCCCTCGCAGATATGCGAGCATATCCGACGGAGCTCCACTGATGCCACTTGCGGCAACATCAAGGATGTGATCACCAACGAGGACGCCAAGGCGTTCCTCACCATTGCGAAGAATCGTGCAAAGTTTCATGTCGGGTAAGGGGCTTAACGGTTCAGAGCATGACGCAGTGACAGAACGCCAACGGTGCCGAAACCAAAGAGAAACATGAGTTGGAACGGAATAGCAGCGATCTCAAGGTAACGGAAGGAGTTCGCGATACCGAAGACGAAGTAGGCGGCGAAGGCAAGCTCCACGAAAACGATCCAGCTGATCTTCGTCTGTACGTAGCGCTTCTTTTTCCACTGATCATTGGCCTGCTGAATCGCAAACTTCGGCGTGCGCTTGAACTCGGATTTCTTGCCGATGAGTGCTTCGATAACCGCGCGTGTGTTGTTCACGGCAAGCCCCATGGAACCGGCCATGAAGACCGGGAACAGCAGAAGTCGACGTTGCCAGTCCAGGTGAATGGCACGCTGAGCATACATGTAGAATAGGAACGTCGAGATACTGGCAAGCACGAACACCGACATGATGCTGTAGAAGTCGTTGTAGGACATCAGACCGAAGAGCTGTGACGGGGATGACTCCACCGAATTCTTGATCACAACGATCGGGACGTTCAGAACGGCCACCATGATGATGAACGGGAACACAATGTTACTGGTCAGGTGCACCGTACACTCGAGCTTATGCTTGAGAGACAGGCCGCTCTTCCAGACCGATGGGAGAAGCTTCTTCGCGGTTTCAACAGCCCCCTTCGTCCACCGGAACTGCTGCGTCTTCAGAGAGTTGATATCAGCGGGCAGCTCAGCGGGAGACGTAACATCGTTGAGGAACACGAAGCGCCAACCCCTCAGCTGAGCGCGATAGGAAAGATCAAGGTCTTCTGCGAGCGTATCGCTGTGCCAGTTCCCGGCATCTTCAATCGTGGCTTTGCGCCATACGCCGGCCGTACCATTGAAGTTGATGAAGAACCCGGCCTTGTGGCGAATCTGCTGCTCAATAACAAAGTGTCCATCGAGAGCAAGTGCCTGCGCCTTCGTGAGAAAGCTGTAGTCTTCGTTAAGGTGTTCCCAGCGCGTCTGCACCATGCCAACCTTCGAATCAGCGAAGTAGGCAACCGTCTTGCGAAGGAAATCCTTCTTCGGCACAAAGTCGGCATCGAAGATCGCGATGAACTCGCCCTTGGCAACGGCAAGGCCCTCCTTGAGTGCGCCTGCCTTGTAACCCTGACGGTTCGTGCGGTGGATATGCTTGATGTCAAATCCTTCGGCACTGAATCGGTCGGCCAGCCGACGGGAGATCTCTACGGTCTCATCCGTTGAGTCATCCAGCAGCTGGATCTCAAGGCGATCCTTCGGATAGTCGATGGCACACACGGCCTCTACCAGACGGTCAACAACATACAGTTCGTTATAGAACGGTAGCTGTATGGTCACAAGCGGAAGTTCCTGCATGGAGCCGTCCGGCTTGGCATGCACAACCTTCTGCGTCTTGTGGTAGTAATAAATCATCACGAGTCCGTGCAATCCAAAAGCGAAGAGCACGCAGAGTGACAGAAAGTACACGGCAAGAAGAATATCTTCCATGAACGGGGCTGGTAGGACGGTGAAAAAAGGAGTGGACGACGTCAGGTTGACATCACCGTATCACCAGTCCGAGACAATAGCCAGGAGAACGTCATCAGCAATTCGACGAAGGGCACGCTCCGTAGCTGCGCGTCGGCCTTCAGTTGGATCACTCACGTCGTAGACGTCGAAGTTCTCGAACGTCTTCTTCCAGACCACCACATTCTTGACGGCATCGAAGTACTCGACTTCGACACCCACGACGATGCGTCGCTTCCCCTCCAGGTCCCCCGACTGCAGTGCTGCAACTTGATCCTGTACACGAACAAGGATCGGAGAGAGTCTCGCATCACCGTTTTCCTCGACTAGGCGAACGGTGTTGTCGCTCCGGAATCGCTTCACCAATGTTTCGGTCGCAAACTCCCGAAACGTCGGATCGCCAAACCCACTTCGATCGATCACCGAGGCGATCGAGATCGTCGAAATGTGCTCTGGTACCGAACCGCCGCGGAAAGAGTAACAGCCCGTGACGAGCAGCACAAGGATCCCAAAAGCAACACGCGAAACTAGATGGACGTCGGTATGGCCATCATGACGGATGTATGAAACATTATTCATCGACTTCATACTTACAGTCTCTCTGCGGCAAATGGGTTGGTTCGTCGTTCGTGACCAATGGTCGTCTCTGGTCCGTGACCGGGCCAGGCCACAATGTCATCCGGCAGCGGAAAGAGCTGCGTTCGGATGGAATGAATCAGCACGTCCATGTCCCCACCGGGCAGATCGGTGCGTCCAACAGAGCCATTGAACAACGTGTCTCCCACAAACGCCCGACGATAAGCCTGATCGACAAAACAGATGCCCCCTTCGGTATGACCCGGTGTGTGGAGAACATCGAGCACTGCGCCGGATCCGACGGAAAGTGATGAGACCTCGTTGCCGATCGTGATGGCCGTATGAACGGCCTCAATCTCAAACGGAAGCGGCCAGATGGTATGGGCCATTGGGTCTGTGAGACGATACAGATCCGCCTCGTGCACCGTTGTGCGCGCACCGGTTTCTTGCAGAAGTCGCGCGCAATCGGCCGTGTGGTCCCAATGCGTGTGCGTCAGGAGTATGTCGGTGAGCGTCCATCCGTTATCGCGAAGCGTTTGCATAACAGGCCCGTACGCTCCGTACGGTGCATCAATCAGGTACGCCGTCTTGGTGGCATCATCGCCTATCAGGTAGCAGTTGGTCGCTACCGGACCGCATTCGAAGCAAAACATGTTCGAAGTTACGACGGGTATTGCCTCGGCTTCCTATCTTTGCACGAATTCACCAGGAAGCATCATGGCAGAAGCAGATCCACTCGTCAACTACCTCCCGCTGATGATCATGATCGTCATCGGTTTGGTCTTCGGCGTCAGCAACATTTTCTTGGCCGAGAATCTTGGACCACGCAAGAGCACGCGGTCGAAGCTCTCAACCTACGAATCGGGTATGGAGCCGCTGAAGAGCGCTCGAGAGCGCTTCACCGTCAAGTTCTACCTCGTGGCCATGATGTTCATTCTGTTCGACATCGAGATTGTGTTCATGTATCCATGGGCTGTGCAGTTCCGGGAACTTGGAGCCTACGGTTTGGTGTCTATGCTCCTGTTCATGATCCTGCTCTTTGCCGGCTATCTCTACGTCCTCAAGAAAGGTGCGCTAAAATGGGATTGAACGAACAGATCGCTCGCGACGGATTCGTTACCACTACGGTTGAATCGCTGATCACCTGGGCACAACGTAATTCGTTGTGGCCGATGCCGATGGGCATTTCCTGCTGTGCCATTGAAATGATGGCGTTCGGCGGACCTCGTGCCGACTCATCGCGCTTTGGATCCGAACGCTTCTCCTTCTCCCCTCGGCAGGCCGATCTGATGATTGTTGCCGGTACGGTAACATACAAGATGTCATGGGTTGTCAAGAAGGTGTGGGACCAGATGCCCGATCCGAAGTGGTGCATCGCCATGGGCGTATGCACATCAACCGGTGGCATGTTCCGCTCGTACCCCGTGGTGCAGGGTATCGATCAGTTTCTTCCGGTGGACGCCTACGTTTCGGGATGCCCGCCGCGTCCGGAAGCCCTGATGAAGGCCTTGATGTACATTCAAGACAAGGTTGCGCAGTCCAAGCCGCAGCTCACGAACTTCGGTAACGACAGTGGCGATGTGCGCCGCTCAGACCTGATCCTTACCCCGTAATGCTCGTTGCGGGAATCATGACGGGCACGTCGGTCGATGCGATTGACATTGCCACATGCGACATTGAATCGAAGGGAGACCGTCACACGGTCTCCCTTCGCTCGTTTACATCAAGCCCCTTTTTGGGTGATCTTCGAGATCTGATCCTGCGGTGTCTTGCCGGAACGGCAACGCTGCAGGAAATGTCCGACCTGCCATTTGAGTTGGCACGGGGCTATGCAGCTTCCCTCGCCGATCATTGCAGTGCGAATGACGTTCACCCTGAGCTCGTGGCAGTGCACGGACAGACCATCTGGCATCATCCTCCCGTCTCCACATGGCAGGCCGGCTCTGGCCCCGCGCTATCGGCACTTATCAACCTTCCGGTGGTCAGCGATTTCCGTTCGGCAGACCTTGCCGTTGGTGGTCAGGGGGCTCCCCTTGTACCGATCTACGATCACGCCGTGTATGCCAATGACACCATCAACCGTGTAGCACTCAACATCGGCGGTATGGCCAACATGACGGTGCTCGTAGCTGGTGCGCCGCTGGATACGTTGATGGCGTTTGACTGCGGACCCGGAAATGTGTGGATGGACCATGCCGCGCGGGTAACGTATGGGAAATCATACGATACCAACGGGAGCATTGCCCGTGCCGGTCGCGTCCTCAGGCCGATGCTGGCCGAAATGATGTCCATGCCCTACTTTTCGATGGACCCTCCGAAGTCCACCGGACGTGAGCTCTTCACCACGCAGGAGTTGCAGCGCCTCGTCACGAAATATTCACACCCGTCCAGCCCCCTTGAAGACGTATTGACCACTGTCACCGAGCTGACGGCGTGGTCCATCGTTGACCACGTTCAGCGCTACGCACCGAGCTGTCAGGAAGTGATCGTTTCGGGAGGGGGCTCGCAGAACACCTACCTTATCGAGCGCATTGCCGAACTCTCTCGGGAATCGGGCTCGGCCTGGACCATATCCGTGGACCCGCTCTGGGCGGAAAAGGAAGCCATGGCCTTTGCCTACCTTGGCTGGCGCTCCCTGCACGGACTACCGGGCAACGTTCCCTCGGTAACCGGTGCCCAACGTCCAGTTGTCTTGGGGACAATTGCCCGCGCGTGAACTCTGCGGCGGACTTCAGCGTTTCGTAAATTCGCGCCACGAACGTGAAATGGCATTGCCGGCGTCTGCGCGCGGCGCGCCTCTTGATACAATCATCACCATCACAATCCCACAGCAGCCATGAGCTTCAACCTGCAGTTGTCAGAAACGCACGAGATGATTCGCGAGACCGCTCGCCAGTTTGCCAAGGACGAAGTTGCACCAACCTCGATTGAGCGCGACAAGTCGGGTGAGTTCCCAACGGAGATCGTCAAGAAAATGGGCGAGCTGGGTTTCCTCGGCATGATGGTGTCACCGGAATGGGGCGGCTCTGGTCTTGATGCGCTCAGCTACGTCATCGCCATGGAGGAAATCTCGGCGGTTGACGCAGCCGTTGGTGTGGTGATGTCGGTGAACAACTCGCTCGTCTGCTGGGGCTTGGAGACCTACGCCAACGACGAGCAGAAGGAGCGCTGGCTGCGTCCGCTGGCCACCGGCGCAGTGCATGGCGCGTTCTGTCTGTCGGAACCGGAAGCAGGCTCTGATGCCACATCGCAGCACACCACGGCCGAAAAGGTCGACGGTGGCTGGGTACTCAACGGCACCAAGAACTGGATCACCAACGGCACAACGGCAAGCACGTACCTTGTTATGGCTCAGACCAATCGTGAGCTCCGTCACAAGGGTATCACGTGCTTCATCATCGACCGAAACACACCGGGTTTTGAGCCGGGTCTCAAGGAAGACAAGCTGGGCATCCGTTCGAGCGACACATGTTCCATTGGTCTTACCAACGTCTTCGTTCCCGACGATCAGATCCTGGGCGGCGTGGGCATGGGCTTTAAGATCGCCATGGAATCCCTCAACGGTGGTCGCATCGGAATTGCCGCACAGGCTCTTGGCATTGCGAAGGGATCGTTCGATGCTGCACTCGTGTACTCAACGCAGCGCAAGGCCTTTGGCAAGCCCATCGCAGACCTGCAGGCCATCCAGATGAAGCTTGCCGATATGTCAACGCGCCTAGAAGCAGCCCGCATGCTCACCTACCGTGCTGCCTACATGAAGGATCAGCACCAGAACTACATCAAGGCCGCAGCTCAAGCCAAACTTTACGCATCAAAGACAGCCGTCCACAACGCCCTCGAAGCCATTCAGGTCCACGGCGGCTACGGTTACGTCCGCGAATACCTCGTGGAACGCTATCTGCGCGATGCCAAGATCACCGAGATCTACGAAGGCACCAGCGAAATCCAGCACATCGTGATCGCACGGGAGCTGCAGAAGGAGCTGTGACGAGTGACGAGTGACGAGTGACGAGTGACGAGTGACGAGTGACGAGTGACGAGTGACGAGTGACGAGTGACGAGTGACGAGTGACGAGTGACGAGTGACCAATAAATCGTCGTCTCGCACCGAAGGTCCCACACGGCGAAGCCGTCTCGCACCGAAGGTCTCGCACGGCGAAGCCGTCTCGCACCGAAGGTCCCACACGGCGAAGCCGTCTCGCACCGAAGGTCCCACACGGCGAAGCCGTCTCGCACCGAAGGTCCCACACGGCGAAGCCGTCTCGCACCGAAGGTCCCACACGGCGAAGCCGTCTCGCACCGAAGGTCTCGCACGGCGAAGCCGTCTCGCACCGAAGGTCCCACACGGCGAAGCCGTCTCGCACCGAAGGTCCCACACGGCGAAG
>VEQR01000108.1 GCA_018883125.1 Candidatus Kapaibacterium sp. | reverse complement strand
ATACTGGACTCATACACCAGCACACGTTCATTCATAGCGGACTCTACCGCAAAGCTCTCGACAACTCACGCAACGTTATACCCAGAACCTTGCGCCGTGCTCTGAGTGCCTCGCCAAAAGGATGGTCAAACGTGTTCATGGATTGGACATTTATTGTCCAACATACATTTTATCGCAACACCCGACTGTCTCGTTCCGGGACGTTCAGATGCAGGCACCGCTGCACGTCCGCATCGGTAACTTCTGCGAAGTTCTCATACCACTCGCCCACAGCGCCAAAGCATGGCGGCACGTGCAGGACAACAAACTCATCGACCAATGGATGCAGCTCCCGAACCGCATCAGCGGCAGCAACCGGCACGGCAATGATGATGGAACGGGGCTTATGGGTCCGCAGCTCCGAGATCGCATAACGCATCGTCAGGCCCGTTGCTATTCCATCATCAACAATGATCACCGTCTTGCCATCAACGTTCAGCTCGGGCTGGTGATAGGATGCCTCTCGCTTCCGGAGAAGTTGCTGTAGCCGCGACACTTCACGGTCAACATACTCCTTTGAGATGTCTGCATGCGGATCGTCGATCACGAAGTCCTGCAATCCCACGGCACCGATCGCATACTCCAGATTCTCGGGGTGCGCCAGCTTCTTCACCGCCAACACGTGCATCGGCCAGTCGAGATGTGCGGCGATCTCCGCAGCCATGGGAACGCCCCCTCGCGGTAGGGCAATCACCACCCCGGGGTGACGCCGGTGGACCTCCAGCAAAGGCAATAACTGGCGCGTAGCACTATGTCGATCATGAAACATCATAACGCCGCGATGATACGGTGGGGAGGCGACCGTCTCGCTACGGCATTGACCAGGTTTTGGGTTTTGGGTTTTGGGTTTTGGGTTTTGGGTTTTGGGTGGTGGGTGGTGGGTTTTGGGTGGTGGGTGGTGTATCGTCGCCGCGGCGGTGTAGGGGGCGAGACGCCGTTTCGCCCGAAAGGGCGCCGTCATTCCCGCGAACGCGGGAATCCATCTCCGCCCAATGACGGTCGTCCGCGTGTATCCCGTACCCCGGGCCAAGGCCCGGGGCTATTGAGGATCGTCACGGAATATGGATCCCCGCGTTCGCGGGGATGACGGTTGTGCGCATGGATCCCGTACCCCGGGCCAAGGCCCGGGGCTATTGAGGATCGTCACGGAATATGGTTCCCCGCATTCGCGGGGATGACGCGGCATGGATGCCATACTTCAAATACGAGCCTCGACCACTCAAAGACCAACGTTCGAAAGGGACGATTGAGGCATTAGAGTCTTATCTTGACGAGCGAGGTCGATTTGTCACCTTGACTGATAGCGTAGAGGACATTATTCAAGACGTTGAATGGTTTAAATCGGACTATGCCGGCATCGGCATTGGTATAGAAAGCCTTTGAATACAGATGCCCTCCAGTTATTGCATCATAAACATTGATGATTAATCCAAGTGGTGCGTACTTCGATGTCGGATCACTAACTGCCCATGAAACGACCACGAATCGTTTCCCCGCTGTATCTACAAGTAGATCTGGTGCGAGAAAACCGGAGATACGCTTCTCGAAAGTACTTGCGTTACAAAGCAAGGCTAAAGGGCCCACAGGCCGCATAGCATTAAAAACGCGATTCACCGTGTCATAGGTGCCAAAAATGCTGTTTCTTGGATGGCTAAGGAGAATCCTGCCATCTAGTAGCGCCGAAACGAGTGTATATCCGCGAAAGTTAAATGCACTGTCGGACTTGTAAATCTTTGATCGTGGAATCAGAAGGTGTTCTCCTGATTTATCAGCATAGGTAACGACAAATTGAGAATCCTGATTGGAGGAGTAGAAGTCCTTTGTACCACCACTCATAACCGACACCCCATGGATGCGTTGCGGAGCGATTCCCGTTAGTGAGATCGTCGCTCCGTGAGCCGTATCGAGTTGAGCAGGGCGACTGCCCTGATGGTGTGATGGTCGACTTTTCCATCTCGCCATTCGTCCTCGCAAGTCCATTTGCTTGGCCATGCCTGTATCCCTCCTCCGCTCTTCATCGCTTTTGAAGTACATCTGTGTGAGCGCAACAATGAGATCTGAATTGGTCTCATTCGGAGCATAGGCAAGTTGAACTTGCGTCATCTTCACTCCCATTTGAACATATTGGTCCCAAGCCGCACTGTTCCTTGAATCACGGAACTGTTCCTTAACGTTCTTCGGGAGGCGCGCAAGGTGAACCATGGAGTCAGTCGTTATGTCAGCAATCCCAGCTTCGCCTCTCATACCATCAAGGCATAACAACAACGAGTCACTTAAAGCCTGTACTTGGTATATCTCCATTGTGTCGAGACAATTCATTGGGCTTCGTGTAATGTAGCTCTCAGTGTTTTGCGTATCACTGTTTTTAAGGAATTCAAGAATCAGACTGTCAAGAAACTCAGGCTTCTTCTGCGTAAGTGCATCGATCACGAGGTGTCTATTGTCGGTTCCGGTAATAACTGCAACAGGGTGCTGCATTCCTTTAGACAACACTCTCATTATCGGGGGTAGGCTGTCTTGTAACTCAAAACCAAGCTCTTTACTGAAGTACAGAGCTGAAGCTCTGCGAGCAACGTCGGCAACAAATACTTTGGTGGGAATAATTCGGCCGACTGAGTGGCGCTCAGCGATATTGACAACATTATGCATTGAGGCGTTACATGCATTTTGACAGCTGTTTGCGCTAGCAATGAACGTTATGGACGCGCCGATCTCTTCTGTACGTATCGATTTGATATACGCGTTGCCAATAGAGAATGATGTGATTAATAAAACGACGCATAAAACTCGACTAACTGAACATTGGTCAAACATCGCATCTCCCTTAGTTACGTGTCAATTGGTTACCAACGTGGCCGTGTCAGAAGTGCACCATGTTCCAGCGAATAGAAAGTGGGGTGTCCTGACGTTGGGACACCCCACTGGCTACTGACGTCTAAACCAGTTCAACTGTTGTACAGAATGGAATCCTGTTACGGCTTAGCTATAGAGTTCAGCCAATCCTCAAGGGCAGTCATTGAACTGACAACTTGCGTGCTAGCCGTACCTGATACTTGAACAATGGCTGATTGGGTTAGTTGGTCAACTGATATTCCATTCAAGCGCACGTCTGTGTATCCAATGCCCTTCTGAGGTATCCAAAGAGCAACCCTATCCGTTGCGTCCGGTTGAGCGGAATTCAATCTGCCATCTTTATCAAGAGGCTTCCACAACAACCTAGTACAAAAGCTATCGTATGGTGGATGGCATTTGAAAGGCATATATCCATTAGAACCCTGTTGTGATTCCGGGATTTCCTCATACACCCCCGGAATGATCTTTTGCTTCCAACCGTCCTCGGTACCCATTGCGAAAACCACGGAGTGTGGAGTGCTCAATAGCAGTGTGCACATGAGCATGGCGAAATGAACAACTAACCGTTTCATGACGGTTCTCCTATAAAAAGATGAATTGAAACAAACGCTGCCCGGTATGGACAGATCGCAATGCGTCAATTAGGATGAGTTGATTCTGAATGGAGCGTGAACGTACACACACACACACACACACACACACACACAAAGGATAGTTATCCACATGGGGCAATTCTCGTATGCGGCCATCGCCGTCATCCCGGCGCAGGCCGGGATCCAAGTGACAAGTGATGCACAACCCCTAACACGCTGTGCTGCATAATTTCCCAGGGCTTCAGCCCTGGGAAACAGGGGGCAAGCCCCTTAACAGTTCTCCTCTTGATTTTGACATCCCTCGCTTTCCCAGGGCTGAAGCCCTGGGCAATTATGCAGCAGGGCTTCATGGATCCCTCGCTAGCCCAAGGCTTTATGGATCCCGCACCCCGGGCCAAGGCCCGGGGCTATTGAGGATCGTCACGGAATATGGATCCCCGCGTTCGCGGGGATGACGACGCGTTCGCGGGGATGACGACGCGTTCGCGGGGATGACGACGCCCTGTAACCTGCAACCCGTCTTTGGGTTCTAGCACTCGGCCACTTTCCCGTCGGCATAACGCTTTCTAATCTGCACAAAAACAAACCTCTCATGATCAAACACATCATCGTTGCTGCATTGATCATTGCGGCCTCGTCCATCACTGCCGCGGGCCACGCCGATCATGGAAAGGGGCCGTTGCCGGAGTGGCGACTTCGCACCGGACGCCATATTCACGGCAGCTTTCACAGCGCACATCTTCCATGGATCGTGCTTGAAGGTCGCCATGGAAAGACGACGGCGGTCCGATTGAGCGACTTCTCTGAGAAAGATCAACAGAGTTTGACACAGCGCATTGAGGCGATCCAGGACATCAATGCACCACGACAGCTGCACCTACCCCACGCACCGGAGGTTGGTCTGCAGCAGGTTCCACCGGTCGTGACAGGCATTGCGTGGATCGCCGGTGCTGTGTTTCTCCTCATTGCGTGTACGCGCCGTCGGACACCGGCACTGCGGTGGAGCGCCGCAATGGCATCGGTATTCATGACGATTCTGGCCGCAAGTCCGCAGACGATCGCGCGACTCGAAGAGATCCTCAGTCCGACGCCTCCACAATCCATCGACAGTACCTTTGCGGCCTACAAGCCCCTTGTCAAGACGCGCTGGGATGCCACCTACTTCTACGTGGAGAGCAATGGCATGCCTACGGCAATGCCGGCAATGAAGGGCATCACGGCGTGGCAGCAGCAAGTGCCTATCCCGCAGCCCTACACCGGACCCAATGCGTGGGCGATCCCGCTGAACCCGGTCATTGCAGACGTACCGGTATCGCTTGATACCGCCCTGCATACGGGTGCGGTTGCGATAGCTGCAAATGGTATCCCGGTATTCAATCCGGAGAACAATCGAGGAGAGTTTTCGCAGGACATTGGTGAACTCGATGCCTTTGGTGGACACTGCGGCAGGGCCGACGACTATCACTACCACATCGCACCAGTACACCTGGCAGCCAAACGCGATCCAAAGTTGCCGGTTGCATGGGCTCTCGATGGATATCCTCTTTTCGGATACAACGAGCCCGATGGATCAACAGCAACGGGGCTTGATCAACATCTTGGACATATCTGGAATGGTCAGTACCACTACCATGCTATCGACAAGAAGCCGTACATGATCGCATCAATGCGGGGCAAGGTAACGGTTCAGAATGATCAGGTGATGCCGCAACCACGTGCTGCAGGAGTGCGCACCTTTCTGCAAGCACTGCGCGGCGCCAGTATCACGGATTTTCGAAAGTGCGACAGCAATCATTACGTGCTTCGATACGAGGTGGGCGGCAAGACGAACTTCGTGAACTACCGCTGGGACAGCACAGGAAAGAACTTCGTGTTCAACTTCGTGAAGACGGATTCCGGACGTACCACAGCCAACTACACGAGGAAGTGACCACAATGAACACAGCACTCAAACTTGGCATGCTCGTCGTGGTGATGCTGGTTAGCCCCGTTATCACGCTGGCGCAACGTCCGACAACAAAGACCATGAAGCGTCTTCCGGACACCGGACAGAATGGCGACTTCACTGCTGTTCCCGGTGAAGACGCTGATGTGAAGATCGGCACACCCGGCTATATCATTGAGACCGACGTGGTCATCGACACCGTCACCGGTCTTATGTGGCAGCGCACCGATGGCGGCGAAATGGCTTGGGATAAGGGGGCTGGCTACTGCGACGCTCTTGTTCTCGGTGGCTTCTCGGATTGGCGCATGCCAACATCGTTTGAGCTGTTCTCCATCCATGATCTCGGACGCAAGAACCCCGCACTGCCGCAGGCCTTCACCACCACGGGCGCCGAATATTGGTTTTCGTCGGATGTGCTCGTGGGTGACGCAGCACGCGTGTGGGCCACGAATTCCGGTGGTGGCATTGGACCGCATCCGAAGAACGAGACCATCTCTGCAGGCGGCACTAAGAAGTTTCACGTCCGCGCTGTGCGGGCCCTTCAGCCCCCTGTGAACATTCCCGTCCACTTCACAGATATGGGCGGAGATGTCGTTCGCGATAATGCAACAGAGTACATGTGGCAGCAGTACTGTCACCCAGAGCCCCTTACCTGGGAAGATGCCTTGCGTGTTGCCGATACGCTCTCGCAGGGTGGCTTCACCGACTGGCGCATGCCCAACATCAAGGAGCTGCATACCATCCGCGAGCAGCAGGAAAAGGGTCCGTGTGTAGACCTGTTGTACTTCCCATGCGTCAACCCAACAACAACACTGTGGTCGTCAACAACGCTGATATCGCAGAACAATGATCAGGCCTGGACGCTCAAGGGCGACCTTGGCG
>VEQR01000004.1 GCA_018883125.1 Candidatus Kapaibacterium sp. | reverse complement strand
ATCGGCTGCGACAATAGCGCGATCAGTCGCGCGATGATGCGTACGGGATCGGGTCGGTAAGCCCAGCTTCTTGAAAGCCCCGAAGGCGCAATGCACAAGAATCGCATTCGCCACAGGCAACATCCTGTCGGGCGTAGCACGACCACGAGAGCTCCAGCGGTGCACGCAAATCAGCGCCAAGAGTCACAATATCACTCTTCCGAAGTGAGATCAGCGGAGTGTGAATGTGTATATCGGTTCCGGGTTTTGTACCGGTCTTTATCACCTGCTCAAAGGCACGGAAAAACACGTCGCGGCAATCAGGGTAGCCACTTGAGTCCTCTTCAACGGCACCGATGAATATGGCAGTAGCACCAACAACTTCGGCCCAGCTGGTTGCAATCGCAAGAATGTTCGCGTTACGGAAGGGCACATAGCTAGTGGGTATGTCTCCGGTGCTCTGCTGTATACCAACATCGGCAAGGGGCGAGCGGCTGATCTCCATTGTGCGGTCAGTAATGCTGCTGCCGCCTATAGCTGCAAGGTGAGATATGTCAACAACGAGACGATGGTCAACCGATGCGTGGTCGCAGATCTCGTTAAAGGCTCTCAGTTCTCGATCCTGCGTCCGCTGACCGTAGTTCACGTGGAGGGCAAACGCCTCATAACCTTCGTGGAGTGCTACAGACAGAGTAACGCAACTGTCCATGCCCCCTGACAGCAAGACAATGGCCCGCTTCATCACTTCCTTGCAGCGCGAATCTTCACAAGAAGTTCTTCGGTTTCGTTGACGTCCGCCTCCGCGTCCTTCCCCATAGCAATGGCACGCAGCGCCTGTTTCTCTGCTTCCTCATACTGCTTGGTCTTATAGAGCAGAGCGGCATAGGTGTCAACGTATGCCCACTGTTCCGATTCAAGCTTTGTCGTTGTGCGCTTCATAGCGTCGGCAGCTTTTTCAAGAGTTGCTTTGTCTTCACACTTCTGATATATGTCCCATGCGTGCTCATTAATCCCATCAGCAGTAGCGTCTGCAGCCAGCGACATGCGCTCGATAGCATCAGCGAGCTCCTTCCACTCCTCGGTGCGGTTATAATACATTGCCTGCAACCTTTCCCGCATGGATTCCGAAGCGTCAGGCGCAGACCGAACAAAGAGGCCGGTGGCCTTCTCAAGGAGTGACTTGTCTTTCGTGGCAACCGCGGTGCCGAATACCGATTGTGCCCGCAGCTGCAGGACATGATCAAACTCGGCACCATAGAGTTCACGATAATCGGCTTCGTGAGCCATAACCCATTCCTGCTGTGCTTCCGAAAGCTGGTAGCGATTGATTACACACCAGGCCACCTCACCCATTCGATCTTTCTGCTCATCAAACCACGTTTGCACTGTGTTCGCATCAGCGATCTTCTTGCTCTTGCCTTTGAGATACGCACCACGGTGCCAGTCGGGATAGTTCAGTTTTAGTGTCGGAGTAACTCCTTTAGCACGCTGGGCCATTGACGCATCTGTCATCAACGCCAATGTCTTCAGCCAGTCCTTCGGCGGCTGGTAGCCCATCACGGTATACGTCGGAGCACCACCAACTTCGAACACCTTAAACGTCGGGAAGGAGCTGATACGGTACTTCATCGCCACATCGATTCCTTCTCCCGTTTCCATTTCCATTTTCACGTTCACGAAGTGGGCATTCATGTATGCCGCAACGTCCGGATCCGAAAAGGTCTCTTTGTCCATCACCTTGCACCATCCACACCAATCCGTAAATGCATCAAGAAAGATGGGCTTGTTCGCCTTTCTGGAAAGGTCGAGAGCTTCGCTCCATGACGCTACAGTAACAAAGTTTACGCCCTCGGCATATACAACAACAGCACTCATGATGAGTGCTGTCAGGATGGATGCGATTCGGGATGATGACATGATCATTCCTCCATGACTTCTACTTCTTTCGCCGACAGGATCTTGTCGATCTCTGCGACGTATTTGTCTGTTACCTTCTGAACATCATCCTCGCCGCGCTTGCGGTCATCTTCACTGTAGTGCTCTTTCTTCTCAGCCACCTTCAGTTCTTCGTTAGCGTCGCGGCGCACATTGCGCACGGCCAGCTTTCCTTCCTCTGCGATCTTCTTGCATTGCTTCACGAGGTCCTTGCGACGTTCCTCGGTAAGGGGCGGAACAGAGATTCGAATCACCTGGCCGTCATTCTGTGGCGTGATCCCGAGATTGGCGGCAAGGATAGCCTTCTCGATTCCGGAGAGCACTGTGCGGTCCCATGGCTGAATCATGATGGACCGTGCGTCAGGCACGGAGATACTCCCAACCTGACCGATCGGCGTCATCTCTCCGTAATACTCAACGCGAACACTGTCGAGCATCGATGCCGAAGCGCGACCGGTACGAACTTTGCCAAGCTGATGCTGAACGTGATCGACGGCCTTGGCCATGTTGTCACGTGCACTGTCGACGATATCCTTTACTGGCATGGGGTCATTCCTTCACGATTGTTGCAACCGGTTCGCCGAGGAGCAAGCGTCGCAGATTGCCACGTTGGTTCATATTGAAGACTAGGATCGGCTTCTTGTTCTCACTCGCCATGGTGATGGCCGTCATGTCCATTACCCGAAGATTCCGCTCCAACGTTTCCTTATAGGAGATCTCGCTGAAGCGTATCGCATCGGAATGTTTCTCGGGGTCCTTGTCGTACACCCCATCAACACGCGTACCCTTGATCACCACATCAGCCTCGATCTCTACTGCTCGCAGTACAGCCGCCGTATCGGTGGTGAAGTACGGATTGCCGGTTCCGGCTCCGAACACGACCACTCGCCCCTTTTCAAGGTGTCGCATGGCACGACGTCGGATGAAACCTTCGGCGATCTGTTCCATGTGGATGGCGGTTTGAAGGCGCGTTGGTACGCCCAATAGCTCCAGCGCATTCTGGAATGCGATGCAATTGATCACGGTAGCCAGCATACCCATGTGGTCGCCAGAAACCTTATCGATTCCCATCTGCTCGGCCTGCATTCCGCGATAGATGTTTCCACCACCGAAGACAATACCAATCTCAACGCCGAGGTCATGCGCTTCTTGCACGTCCTCGGCAAACGACCTCAATGCCGTAGCATCAATGCCGTAATGCTGCTCGCCCATCAGCGACTCACCGCTGAGTTTGAGTAGGATGCGCTTGTAGAGCACAGGCATGGCGCCCTCGCAGTTGGTCGTTAGATCTTGTCGCCCAGATTATAGCGTAGGAAAGATACGACCTTCACATCGGTACCGGCAACCTTTGAGATCTCGGCTACAACGTCGGAGACCTTCTTGCTCGAGTCCTTCACAAAGACTTGCTCAAGTAGCACGTTCTCTTCGTAGAACTTCCCGAGACGTCCCTGTGCGATTCGCTCAGCGATGTCTTCCTTCTTGCCTTCCTGGAGCGCCTGCTGCTTGTAGATCTCGATCTCCTTCTCGAGCGTCGATGTATCGACCTGCGAGCGCTCGACGACAAGGGGCTGCATGGCAGCGATCTGCATCGCAACGTCGCGCATGTGTGGCTTGAGATCATCGGAGCCGTTCGTTCCCGAGAACTCTATCAGCACACCAAGACGCGAACCGGCGTGATTGTAGTCTGTAACAAACCCTTCAGATGCAACACGAGCATAGCGACGGAGACCAATCTTCTCGCTGAACTTCGCAAGGATCTCGTCGCGGAGGTTACCAAGCGTCTTGCCCTCGTGTGTCGCATTCCAGAGATCGTCTTCGCTTGCGAACGATGTGGAGAGAACAGCGTCGCAAATAGCGTTGGCAAAGGCAACAAACTCTTCATTGCGACCAACAAAATCTGTTTCGCAGTTGACTTCAACGATCGCTCCAACCTTGCCATCGGCAGTTGTTTTAGCAATGACGATACCTTCATTGGCATCGCGGTCAGCACGCTTTGCCACCGAAGCAGCACCGCGCTTGCGGAGCCATTCAATGGCGGCCTGCATATCACCACCGGCCTCTTCGAGAGCCTTCTTGCAGTCAGCCATGCCGGCGCCGGTCTTCTCGCGGAGTTCTTTGACGGTTTGTGCGGTAATCATGATTGCGGTCCTTGAATTTCAAATTGGAGTTGATGAGGGATAAGGGGCTTACTCTCCAGAATCAGACTTTCCGCCGCTTTTACGCGTACGGAGCTGACGACGGACCTTCGATTCGTCGCCACTCATGTCCTTCACTGCGGCTTCACCTGCAGCTGCGAGATCAGCCGTCTTTGCACGGGCAACTTCGCGGCCATCAACCACGGCATCGGCAAGTACTTTCAGGATCAGCTCTACCGACTTGATCGAATCATCGTTCGCCGGGATCGGATAGTCAACCTGCGTTGGATCGGAGTTGGTATCAACGATACCGATCACCGGAATGCCAAGCGTCTTGGCTTCCTTGATCGCCAGGTGCTCCTTCTTGATGTCAACCACAACAAGCATACCCGGGATACGCGTCATATCCTCAATACCACCGAACACCTTGCGCAGGCGATCGCGCTCACGGCTTAGCATGAGGCGCTCCTTCTTCGTGATCTTCTCGAACGTCCCATCGTTTTCCATCTTATCAATCGAGGTCAGACGCTTGATGGACTTGCGGATGGTCATAAAGTTTGTGAGCATACCGCCAAGCCAGCGCTCGCACACATAATTCGACGTGCTGCGCCGGGCTTCATTCTCAATCGATCCTTTTGCCTGATTCTTCGTGCCGACGAAGAGAACACCACGGCCCTGAGATGCAATCTCTTGGGCGGCGTCACGAGCAATATCAATGAGGAGCTGCGTCTTGCGCAGGTCGATGATGTGGATCCCGTTGCGCTCCATGAAAATGAAGTTGCGCATTGCCGGATTCCAACGGCGAGTAAGGTGTCCGAAGTGTGCTCCGGACTCGAGCAGGGCTTCAATGCTGACTGCTGCCATGATAAACCTCTTAGGTTGTTGTGGATGATGCCTCTGCGTGGTTCGAACCGCCGGACCCGGGATTTCTCCAACGGGCTCCACCGACGGAATCCCCACGCATGTGTGTTGATTGCGTGTTGTAACCGAGATAGACGTCGAAGCTTACCGCTTCGAGAACTGGAAGCGCTTACGAGCCTTCTTCTGACCATACTTCTTGCGCTCAACCATTCGCGGGTCGCGCGTAAGAACACCGGCCGGACGAAGCGCCGAGCGAAGCTCGTCATTGTACTCCACCAAAGCGCGCGCAACGCCAAGGCGCACTGCGCCGGCTTGGCCGCTCTTTCCACCACCACGAACGTTCACGAACACATCGAACTGTGCGTTCGTCTTCGTGAGCTCGAGTGGCAGGATGGCATCACGACGATAATTCTCGACCGTGAAGTACTCGTCGATAGGGAGGCGGTTCACCATAACGTGACCCGTGCCGCTCGTGAGGCGAACCTGAGCGACGGATGTCTTGCGACGGCCTGTTCCTGTATACGTCTTCATTTATTCTCCGATTTTCACTTCGTACCGAGGTGGAGGTATGGCAGCTCGTAATTCTTCGGCTGCTGAGCTGAATGCGGGTGCTCACTTCCGCTGTAGACCTTGAGCTTCTTCACGATCGAACGTCCAAGCGAGTTCTTCGGAAGCATACCCTTCACGGCGAGCTCCACGATCTCCTCAGGCTTGCTCTTCATGATGTTCGAGAACGAACGCATGCGGCCGCCACCCGGGTATCCGGTATTGTGGAAGTATTCCTTCTGCTCGGCGCGCTTGCCCTCAAGAACCACCTTGTCAGCGTTGATGACGATCACAAAATCGCCGCAATCAACGTGAGGGGTGAAGAGCGCCTTGTGCTTGCCGCGCAGGAGTGTTGCGATCTGCGTTGCAAGGCGCCCAACTGTACAGTTGGCTGCATCAACGACCAGCCAGTCGCGCTGCACATCTTGCTCGCGGACGGAGCGGGTAATGTTTCCGTGCTGATTCATACCGATTCTTCCTCCCCGTTGAGGGGGTTCAATGACGTGTTGGTTTTACCAGAGCCCGCAAACATACGGGAGCGGATTATTTCTGCCAAACAATTGCGGCAAATGAGACCGCACTCTGGGTTTCCTCCTCGTGCCACACGTCGTAGGAACAGAGACGTCCGGTGCTTGGCTCCACGCATGTAAGTGCTAGTACAGTAGGGGCATAACCGCACACTCTGAAGGCATTGTTGCAGTTTTCGATTTCCCGACGGTAGCCATCGAGGGCCCCATTTACGAGACAGTCAATGAGTCCGACGTCCGACTTTTGGGCATCAGCAACGATCTCCGTTGCGGGAACGGGGTCACCGAACTTTCGTCCGATATGCGCTAAGTCACCAGATATCAACCAGATAGGGGTTCTGCCACTACGGTCGACCACGTCCCGGATGCGTTGTGTCCACGTCTCGATTGCCCCCTCCTCAAAGATGGCTGAGGTGACCAGCACGGGCAGAATGGCCACATCACGGTTGGGCCAGAGATATTTGAGTGCTACAGCATGCAGCTCAAGCGAATGCTCCGGCTTATGGGCAATGTCGGCCTCGGGTACCGCCATATCGTGGTCGATCACCGGAAGTTGACCAAGGGGCGTTTCGAACGGTTTATTGGAGACGATCACGGGGTGATCCGACCAATAATGTGATGTACCGATCATCACGACGAGGTTGGCCGGACTTGCGGCAATGGCGCTGAAGGCCTCGCCGTAGACCTTTGGTGCAACGCGAAAATCGATATGAGGTATGAGGGCTACGTGCGGAACCGCTGATTCTTCCACCACATGGGAGGGGGCTTGCCCGTCCCACCGACGGATGCCAAGGTCTTCCCGACAGAACTTCTCAAACTGCTCGGCGTCCTCGGGATAGGTCTGGCCGGCGCACGTCATTGGACGAGACGGAAGACTGTTCCAGTGCCTAAGAGCCTCTTGCTGACGGTCGGCTGCCACGCCCCCTTCAAAGAATCCCAATTCCTCGAGCTGGCGAACAAAGAGAATAACGCGATGAATCTCCGCGCCATCCGGATCAACGCCGGCTGCTCGGGCCAGGTCGTTGGTAGACGTCATTCCGTCACAGGCTGCAAGCACCTCGAACATATCGGCATGCAGCATAATGGGCCCATCGGCCACATCAAATGGGTCGTGCAGGACGAGGTAGTCCTCATCCTCCTCTCGATGTGCAGAAATCTGCACATCCAACCGCAGTTGGGGCAGTATCACGAGCCGCTGATCGTGCGCTGGAGCCTGCGCACCACCCAAACGCCAGCACCACCGCTGATGGCAAACAGTGCCGAGGCGAGAAGAAACAGCATTTCACGGGTAACAAAAGCCGCTACCACGGTCAGCACAACGCAGACGATGGAGCAGACAAGGATCATTGTTAGCGCTGATGAGAGCGAGGCACTCTTCTTCTTCATCGTGAATTCCTGACGTTCGTGTTCGTTCGATATGAGTCAACGTAGTCGATGTAATTCTGAGCACTCTGCTCTAGTTTCTCACATTCAGCATCGGTCAGCTCTCGCACGATCTTTGCCGGCACTCCGGCAACGAGTGTGCGAGGGGGCACAACAAAGCCTTCGCGGACAACTGCACCGGCCGCTACCATGCTATGATGGCCGATCACCGCACCGTCGAGAACGGTGGCATTCATACCGATAAGCGCGTAGTCCTCAACGGTGCATCCATGGAGCATTACGCAGTGACCAATGGTGACGCCATCGCCGATGGTCAGCGCGTGCTTGTTGCACGTTACGTGCAGCATCGACAGGTCCTGCACGTTGGTGCGCTCTCCAATGCGGATCTGATGCACATCACCGCGAATGACCACATTGAACCAAACGGACGAATCCTTGCCGATGAGCACGTCGCCAAGAATAACCGCGCCGTGCGCCACAAACACGGTCTCATGAACCGTTGGCGTGATATCAGCGTATGGAATGATCATGGCCTCCTCCAGTTATCCTCGACGTGAAAAAAGTGCCGTTCGGCCGTCGACCTTCCATTGCTCAAGGTTGTCCATCATGTATCGGCGTGCCTGCTCTTCATCGTTTGGAATGATCCCGTCAAGGATCGCCTCTTCGATCATCCACTTGATATAACCAACCTCTCTGCTCGGCCCGAGGCCGGTGATCTGCATGATCTCTTCACCGCGAACGGGGCTCTGAAACGACCGCAGTTGGTCGCGCTCACGCACATCGATAAGCTTCTGCTCAACGACGTCGTAATTCCTGAGGTACTTCTGCGCTCTGGATGGATTCCGCGTAGTGATATCGGCCCGACAGAGTGTAAAGAGATCGGCGATGGCATCCCCCGCCTGCACGGCAAGACGCCTGATGGCAGAATCCGTAACGCCTTCATCAACGAGCTTCATAGGCCGTTGATGAAGCCGCACCAACGATTCAACGTAATCAAGATGGTGCATCGGCAACTTCATCCGACGAAAGATCTTTTGCTGCCAGCGGGCACCGACTTCCTCGTGTCCGTGGAACGTCCACCCTGTTCCTTCGATGAATTTCTTGGTACGGGGCTTGGCAACATCATGCATCAGCGTAGCGAAGCGAAGCCACACATTGTCGGACATTCGAGCAACGTTGTCCACCACCTGCAGAGTGTGTAGGAACACGTCCTTGTGCCCATATTCACGTGATCCCGCCGTTACAAGGTCCACCCCCGCAAGGTTGTGCACCTCCGGAAACACGAACTTCATCAGCCCCGTTTCCTGGAGGATCTTCAGTCCGATACTCGGCCTGTCAGAGGCGAGGATCTTGAGAAATTCATCGGTAACACGCTCTTGAGAGATGATCGTGATCCTCTCAGCCATCGAGGTCATTGCCTGCACAAGGGATGGGTCGACGGTGAATCCGAGCTGCGAGGCAAAGCGTGCCGCACGCATCATGCGAAGCGGGTCATCACTCATGGTAACGATCGGATCAAGAGGCGTTCGCAGAAGCCCCTTTTCAATATCCTTGGCGCCATCGAACAGATCCACCACCTGACCCAAACGATCGGGGTGCAGATCGGCGGCGAGGGCGTTAACCGTAAAATCCCGACGTCGCAGGTCGTCCTCAAACGTCCCCTCTACAACGACAGGCTTCCGGGAGTTTTCGTGATACTCCTCCCGACGCGTGCCAACGAACTCGATGTGGTGATCGCCGATAGGCACAAGCGCAGTGCGAAACCGTTCGTACTCCACGCACTTGGTCTTGAAGAGCTCGGCAACCTTGCGGGCAAATACTAGGGCATCGCCCTCGACGGTGATGTCGATATCCGTTCTGGCCCGCCCCATTACAGCATCACGCACATAGCCCCCAACCACGTGGGCTCGCACATGATGCTCGTGTGCGAGCGCAGCAATGCGCAGCAGCACGGCATCCGTGATGTCGATGGTGATCGTCATAGATTCAATCCCGCCAAGGGGCTGGCGGTCTGTAGTTTAACCCTGGTAGGAAGCGACGTCCCGGATCTGGCGCACTCCGGAGCTTCCCTTATCGCGACGCTCCATGGCAACCAGAGCAGACGCGTAGATCTCGCGCCACGTGAGTCCGAAGTTGACCATCAGTTCTTCCGGATCGCCGGATCCACCAAAGGAATCCTTCACGCCCACGAACTCAATAGGTACCGGCGCATTCTTCGCGGTGCATTCAGCTACGGCACCACCAAGTCCCGCATGCACCTGGTGCTCTTCGGCCGTAACGATACAGCCGCACTCGCGCGCAGCCTGTGTGACGGTGGCAAAGTCGAATGGCTTTACGGTGTGAACGTTCACAACGCGAGCCGAGATGCCCTTCTTGGCAAGTTCCTTCGCCGCGAGGATGCTCTCCCAGACGAGCGCGCCATTGGCGATCAGGGCAACGTCATTGCCGTCCATCAGAACATTCGCCTTGCCAAGCTCGAACGGCGTGTCCTCGGTCGTAAACATTGGTACTGGCGAACGACCGAAGCGGATATATGCCGGACCAACCTTCTCGCCCATGGAAACCGTTGCCTTGCGGGCTTCCTGGTAGTCGGCCGGCACGATCATCGTCATGTGCGGCAGCGTTCGAAGGAAGGCAACTTCCTCAAGCACCTGGTGCGTTGCACCATCCGGCCCAACACTGATGCCCGCATGACCGCCGCCGATCTTCACGTTCGCTTCGTTGTAACACACTGATATGCGGAGCTGATCCGCATTGCGAAGCGCACAGAAAGCCCCATACGATGCGAAGAACGGAATCTTGCCACTCAGGGCGAGTCCAGCCGCAATCGTCGTGGCGTTCTGCTCAGCAATACCGATTGAGAAGAACCTATCTGGGAATTTCTCCTTGAACAGCGAGGTCATCACCGAACCGGTAATGTCGCCCCCAAGAACAACTACATTGCTGTGGCGCTCGCCGAGATCGACGAGTCCGTCACCAAAGCCAAATCGCGTGGGTTTTTGTCCGAGAAGGTCCATCAGGTTGCAGAGGAAGTGCGGAATTACTGAATTACTGAATTACGGAAGTACGGAGTTACGTCTCTCGTCTATCGTCTCACGGCATGGAAGCCAATTCTTCTAAGGCAGCAACGGCCTGATCCTTTGTAGGGGGCTTTCCGTGCCATTCAAACTTGTCATTCATGAACGACACGCCATGGCCCATGTACGTCTTGGCGATGATAGCCGTTGGCTTGCCGGTCTTGTTCCGTTGGTTTTCAAGAAAACGATCGAAGCCGCGCATCAGATCAGAAAAGTCGTGACCATCAACAACGATGGTATCGAAACCGAATGCCTCGCACTTCGCATCGATCGGGTACACGTTCATAACGTCGGGGACGCGACCATCGATCTGACAGTCGTTGTTATCGATGAGCCAGCAGAAGTTGTCGAGCCCGAAATGAGATGCGGACATGGCGGCTTCCCAGACCGAGCCTTCCTGCAGTTCACCGTCGCCCGTGAGGGAGAATACACGTCGGTCGTTTTTGTCCAGCAGCTTATCGCTCATGGCCATACCTACTGCGATGGAGATGCCCTGACCGAGAGATCCCGATGACGTTTCCACGCCTGGCAAGTGCATATCGCGTCCGGGGTGACCCTGCAGACGGGTATTGTACTTGCGCAGCGTTTCCTGCTCCTGTTTCGGATAGCATCCCGCATTGGCAAGCGCCGAGTACATGACCGGCGCCATGTGTCCGGCCGAAAGCACAAAGCGGTCGTGCGTCAGGTCATTCATAGCCGCAGGATTGAAGCGCATGTAGCCGCCGAAATACAGAACGGCAAAGATGTCGGCAGAACCAAGCGGTCCACCACTGTGGCCGGAGCCTGCTCGCACGAGCATACGGATGATGTCCCGACGAATCTCGTTGGCGATAGGAGCAAACCCTTCCGGACTCCGCCGTTCGTTGGTGAACGTCGTAGTGTTGAAATCCAGCGAGGCTTTCATTTCGTGCGTCATTGCGCTGTACCGTTTGTATGATTCGTGATAGGTATTTCGAACCGTCAACACCAAAATTACGAAAACAAGCAGCACGGGGGTATAAATGGAAGTCCATTGTGGCACGCGTGTTGCTATGTTCTACTGCAAGAAACACTTAGTACGTACATACAGGAGTCTGCGATGCAATTCCACCTACGTCGTAAAGGAAGCTTTTGGCTTCCGTTGATCCTCATTGCAACACTGCTGGCAGCGCCTATCTCGTCCTTTGCGCAGGACCGCAAGCCCCCTACCTTCGATCAAATCATGGGCTCCGGCAATGCGGGCACCGAGTTCTTTGTTGCCATTCCCCCAAATGAGATTCCGCCTTATCCAGTGCAGGCTTTGGAGATCTACATCGCATCCGAGTTTGACGCCAATGTTGAGCTCTATGATTACGACGCAGAAATCAGCAGAAAGTTCAAGGTCAGCGCAAACACCGTCAAGACGTTGAACGATCGAAGGGAGCTCAACTGGTCAATGGAAGTGCGCGAGGCAGAGGTGCCCACGCCAAAGGCGCTGAGGTTGCGCTCGGACCAGCCAATCACCGTCTGTGTGCTAAACCACAAGTATACCAGCACCGATGGCTACCTCGCCATTCCGGTCAGCTCGTGGGGCAGTGAATACTTGGCTGTTTCATACTATGATTTCAAGCAGCAGAAGCCGTGGGCAGGAGGATTTCTGATTATTGCCACTCAACCGACGCAGCTCAGCATTCGCCTCCGAGGGACGGGCGCAGATACCGCGACGACGTCAGAGGGAAGGTCCATAGGCGAGAGTCTCAACGTCTTTCTGGATGAGGGAGAGGTTTACATGGTGCGCGGCAATGCGGAGACTATGGGTGTATTTGATCTTACAGGGTCGCACATCAAGGCAGACAAGCCTATTGGCGTCATTGGTTTTCATATGCGTACAGCGATGCCGAACCTGTTCTCAATCGGCATCGGACGGAATCACCTCTGTGAGATGATTCCCCCGCTTACCGCATGGGGGAGGAGCTATTCGAGCATAGAACTCACTCGTGATAGTTCCGCGGACCGACCTGGACGCGGCGAAATGTTCCGTGTGGTCGGCAGGGATGCCGGCACACGGTGGACAATGAAGTCCTACAACAAGGTCAGTGGCGAACTTCTCAAGGATACGAGTGGGGTCTTGGCCAATGCGGGCGACTTTGTGGACTTTATGCAGCGGAGGGATCCCGAGCCTCTCATCCAAGGGTTTTCGGTCTGGGAGTCAGACAAGCCCATTTTGCTGATGCAGTATTCTTGCTCTTCCAACTGGTCCGGTGACTCACTCCTGGATCCGTTCATGATCTGCGTTACACCCGACGAGCAGTACCTGAACGATGCGTTGTTTCAGGCAACGACGATCAAAGACTTCACCAAGCAGTACGTGAACTTGGTCATCAAGGTGGACACAGCCGACATCAAACGGATGGAGGCCGATCTACAATCACTGACTCTTGACGGCGTACCGGTCTGGAATCATCCGAAGGCTCAACAGCCACTTCTCTCTAGTCGAATGCCGAACGGGATGTTCTGGAGTTCGATCGAGATAGGGGCTGATTCGTTAGCACACAGGATCACTGGCAGCGGCTCGGTCAGCTTCGGCGGCTACGTCTACGGGTATACTCCTGTCGACTGTTACGGATGGCCCCTCCCAAACCAACTCGGCGAGATTCCGACAAACCCTCCTGCTGATGTGCAGGACGACGTCTCCGCGAACCCATGCTTTGACGTAACTCCTGACAAGTGCCAAGGTGTAGTGCACATCAATCTTCCCGACAACGAATCAGGGATCAACGTCGACGTGTACGACCTACAGGGTCGCAAGGTGAAATCCTTGCCAAACATCAATGGCCGAACAATCACGATCGATCTCTCGGATCTCCATACAGGGCATTTCCTCATCAGCGTCAGCAGCCGCGATTGGAGCTGTACGCGTCATTATTCCTACACTCGATAACTGTGAGAGGTAACATCATGATGTCATTCATGCAAAGTTCGCTGTGCCGGCATACGACGATATTCATTCTGTGTCTCGTCGCTGGATTCGCCACGTTCACCGCGCAGGACCGCAAGCCCCCTGCAGCCGAGACGGTGCTGAGTTCCGGAAACACAGGCACGGAATTCTTCATTACTATACCGCCGAATGAGGTCGGAGCGTACCCGGTTGTTGGACTGGAAGTCTACGTGGCATCGGCCTTTGATGCCGAGGTTAAGTTGTTCGACTATGCTGGTGACAAGGAGACGCGATTTAAGATTAAGGCGATGGAAATTTTGACCCTATCGGATAATGCCAGGAGCGGCAAAGCGGTATTGAATTGGTCGATGGAGAATCGCGATGTCGAGATTCCAATTCGGAAAGCTCTGCGTTTGAGGTCCGACAAGCCGATCTCGGTATACGTGATCAACTCCAAACAGACGACAACCGACGGCTACATGGCGATTCCAACCAGTAGCTGGGGCACAGAATACATACCATGTTCATATTGGGATTTCAAAGAGATCAGACCGTGGGCCGGCGGATTTACCATCATCGCCAAGGAGCCGACGAAGCTTACGATCCAGCTCAGAGGAGCTGGCAAGGGGCTTGCCAAAACATCCGGAGGTAAGTCCATCGGTGATGTCATCGACGTCACCCTTGATGAGGGCGAAGTGTACATGGTGCATGGTGACGGGACAACTCGCGGAGAGTTCGACCTGACCGGATCTCTGATAACGGCAGACAAACCCGTTGGCGTCATCGGGTTCCACATGCGCACCACAATGCCCAACATGCTCATCAATGGCAATGGGAGAAACCACCTTTGCGAGATGATTCCGCCGACAACAGCATGGGGAAAAAGATTTGCAACTCTGGAGCTTCAGCGTGCACGACTGCTCGCCGGACGAGGGGATGTTTTTCGTGTGGTATGCAAGGACGACGACACACGCTGGACCTGCAAGTTCTATGATAAGTCCACCGGCAATCTGCTCGGCCAACGTGGCGGCCTTCTCAAGAACGCCGGTGATTTCGCTGACGAGGTACAAGCCGCGCAACCAACTGCTTCGGTGGAAGGCTTCTCCGTCTGGGAAGCAGACAAGCCGATCCTGCTGATGCAGTACTCCTGCTCTTCAACGTGGGATGGCGACCAGATTCTGGATCCATTTATGATGTGCATAGCGCCGGAAGAACAATTCTCTTCGGAAGCAGTGTTTACCACCCCTACCATGGGTCAATTTTCGAGGCACTATCTGAGCCTTGTTGTCAAAGTTGATACCACAGACCCCAATCTCGAAGAGAATCTGAAGTCCATTGCAATTGATGGTCAGCCGGTATGGAACAACGTTAAGGCCACAAAACCATCGCTTCTGTTCTCCCGCATGCCCAACGGCATGTACTTCGCTGGTGTGGAGTTTGGATTAGAAGCACGGTCTCATCGTATCACAAGTAATGGCCGCGCTAGCTTTAGCGGATACGTGTACGGCTTCGGTTCCGTCGATGCCTATGGATGGCCTCTGGCACTAAGCCGTTCTGTTGAGACCAAGGACACCATGCGCCCCCTGATCACAAAAGCTCCAATTGGTGGCGCATGCGGAGGCTTTCGCTTCGAGGCAACAGAGCTTCGCAACATACCTGATCCACCACGAGCTACACCTCAGGCTGGCGACCAGGTCGAAAGCGGAATCGCTTCAATCGACACGGTGCCGGGCATGCGGTCGACTAACTACCGAATCGTGTTGGTCACAGATCAAATGTTTCCAAACCAGAGTCCGTATAAAAAATTCACCTACGAATGGACGGTTATCGATGGCCGTCGTCCCGCCAGGGCAGTGTATGCCGTCAGTGATTTTGCCGGCAACAAAACGATTGACAGTCTCATCTACACGCCGGCTACTACGGTCGACACCGCCAAGCCTGCGATCACTCGCACGACAGCGAAGAATACCATGTGGGACATAGCCGTTACCGAAGAGTCGAATCGGCCAAATCCTCCCCGCAGTTGCCCCGTTGCCGGTGATCAGGTTGATAGGGGGCTCTCAGAGGTCACCGTTCAGCGCGTAAACATGCGGTACGTCGGAGGCACAATGAAGTTCTCGCCGGATTCGATGGTGCCCCGGACTGCCTTCTCGCTGTTTGTGGAGGATGCGAGCGCAAATGCAATGGCAACGATCACGGCGCGCGATCGGGCTGGGAATATCTCCACCGACACCATTCGCTACTCACCCACAACAAGCGTTGCCGCCGACAACACTCCAAGTCCGTGTGTGGATGTTGTGCTGAATGCTGACAGGAGCTCGGCAACGGTCACCCTCACCGATGATGCAACGGGCATTTTGGTGCAGGTTTTCGACCTGCGTGGACGTCTCATGGCAACAACGTCGGCGCCCACCGGTGGACCAGCAGTTCTTGATCTCACCGGACTGCAAACAGGGCTCTACCTTGTCAGCGTAACGGGCCCAACCCTACGTTGTACCCGCCCCCTTTTCTACGCTCATTAACGAGGGCACCAATTTTAGGGAAATTTCCGGCCGGGAAAATGGAACCCCTGTAGCAACTTTTTGTTTATTATCGGGTTATGGGGTGAGAGATAGGTCTCTTGCCTGGGGAAGCGTGTCTTTGCATGCGACTCCAGAGCATGCAGGGCCGTCCATGCTCACCTGCTCTGAAAACGACATTTTTTCGTTTGGAGGCTTCATGCTTAAGCGTTTCGCTTATCTGATTCTATTGGTCACCGCCATTGCCATTGGCGCGTCAACGTCGGCCGTTGCGCAGCGCAAAAAGCCGGGCGTTGAGAACATCCTCAATACCGGCAGCCAAGGCACGGAGTTCTTTCTGACGATCCCGCCGAATGAGGTTGGAGCGTACCCGCCGGTGGGCGTCGAAATCTACGTGGCATCGGCCTTTGATGCCGAGGTTAAGTTGTTCGACTATGCTGGTGACAAGGAGACGCGATTTAAGATTAAGGCGATGGAAATTCTGACCCTATCGGATAATGCCAAGAGTGGCAAACCGGTACTGAATTGGTCGATGGAGAATCGCGATGCCGAGATACCGGTGCGGAAAGCGCTGCGTCTGACCTCCGACAAGCCGATCTCGGTGTATGTGATCAACTCCAAACAGGCGACCACCGACGGCTATATGGCGATTCCCACAAACGGTTGGGGCACGGAGTACATCGCGTGTGCCTACTCAGACTTCAAAGAAATCAGGCCATGGCCGGGCGGCTTCATTGTTATTGCTAAGGAACCGACCACCCTTCAGATCCTTCTCCGTGGTCAAGGGGCAGCACAAACTGCGAACGGCCGCAAGCTCAAGGAACAGATCACGGTGACCCTTGACGAAGGCGAGATCTACATGGTCCACGGCGATGGCACTACGCGAGGCGAGTTCGACTTGACTGGAACCCTCATCAACGCTGACAAGCCGGTTGGTGTGATCGGCTTTCACATGCGCACGACCATGCCCAATCTGCTCATCCAAGGCAGTGGCCGCAATCACCTATGCGAGATGCTTCCCCCAGTGAACACGTGGGGTAAGCGGTACGTATCTCTGGAGCTGCAGCGAGCCCGACTCCTAGCCGGGCGTGGAGACGCTTTCCGGATCGTCTGCAAGGAACCCCAGACGAAATGGTCGTGCAACTTTTACGATAAAACCACTGGCAAACTGCTTGGTCGCCGCGGGGGGCTGCTCATAAATGCGGGCGACTTCCAAGACGAAGTAAACGCTACACTGCCGACGGCCCTTGTTGAAGGCTTCTCGGTATGGGAGGCCAACAAACCGGTCTTCCTCATGCAGTACTCGTGTTCGTCAACATGGGATGGAGACCCGATCCTTGACCCATTCATGTTCTGCGTTACTCCGGAAGAGCAGTTCATAACGAGTACGATATTCCAGTCGCCAACGATGAGTCAGTTCACGAAGCACTATCTCAATCTCATCGTCAAGACCGATACGTCGGATCCCAACCTCATCGAAAACTTGAAGTCGCTGGAGATCGACGGTCAGCCAGTCTGGAATAACGGTAAAGCGATCAAGCCGTCACTCCTGTTCTCACGCATGCCCAACGGCATGTACTTTGCCGGCATCGAATTTGGAACAGAAGCACGGGCGCACCGAATCAAGAGCAATGGCCTTGTGAGCTTTGGAGGATACATCTACGGATTCGGTGCCGTTGACGCCTACGGCTGGCCGGCTGCGGCAGGTTTCCGCCCGACAACTTCGGTGGACACCATGCCCCCTGTCATCAAGGGTGATTCACTCTGCGGCGATTACACCTTCGAGGCGACCGAACTTCGCAATATTCCTGACCCTCCAAAGACTCCGCCGATTGACACTGACCAGGTAGAAACGGGTATCGCTCAGATAGATACTGTTGATGGCAGAGGCAGCTACAACTACCGTCTCGTGCTCATCACAGACCAGACCTTCCCGCAAGCTGTTGCCTACAAGCGTTTCAAATACGAGTGGCAGGTAATCGACAAGAGCAAGGATGCACGGGCTATCTATTTCGTGGCGGACTTCGCCGGAAACATCACCGTTGACACCTGCACCTACTTTGCCGACAAGATCGCTTTCGTGCCAAACCCGCTCGACTTTGGCAAGCTTCGGTTAGGGGCAAACAAGACCCTGACGCTTACGGTAACGAACAACCAGGACGCAGAGGTCAAGCTCACGAGTTCGAAGATCAAACTTGGAACGTACTTCAAGCTGGTATCGGGGGCAATCCCTAATGGCCAGGAGGTCAAGATCCCGGCCCGTGGTACCTACACATTCGACATTCAATACCTGGGAACACGCGAGACAACAGACATCTTGAAGGACTGGGACAAGGATACGCTCATTGTCACAACGGGTTGCGGTCAGTTTAAGCACGGCCTGCAGGGTGTGGCCGCAATCCCACGCATCAAGGTTCGCGACTTTGATGCCGGTACGAGAGGTCTGAACGAGAAGTATTGCGCAGGAGTACTCATTGAAAATCCGGGCTCTGATACGCTGGTGATAACCAGCATCACTGGATACGATCCATCGGCATTCTCGCTGTCTGCCGGTTTCACGCCAGCCCTGCCGATCATCATTCCGCCAAAGGGCTCCGTGGAACTGAAGGATGTCTGCTTTGTCAGCGACAAGGTCATCGACGAAACAAAAGACGTGACCTTCAGCAGCAATGGCGATGGTCCGGACTCTGTTTCCAAGTGGACCGGCAACACTCAGACGCCGGGCCCTGGCATCACCGGCTACGACTGGCTCAAGCGCCGCGTAGGAACTCGTCACCCATGGACGGTGCGGGTGTACAACACAGGCAACCAGGAGATCACGCTCAACGATGTCAACTTCTTGTCAGGGGGCAAGTATTACCCAGCCGGATCGAACGAGAACAACTTCGTCTTTAAGATCGGCGACATCAAGAAAAACGGAACAACCGTCACCACGGTCGCACTGAAGGGCGACACAGCAGACGTTGAGGTGTTCTTCCGTCCGGATGCCGAGCAGATCTACAATGTTGAGATCCAGCCTGTCTGGTCAACTACGCAAGATGCCCGCACATCTCGTCTGATCGGCGAGGGCATCATTCCAAAGATCAACTCTAATCCGATCACCCTCACGTGTGCGGAGACTCCAGAAGGTGATGAAGTTCGTCGCGACATCACGCTGACCAACGGTGGCACCATGCCACTGACGATCACAAACATCAGCCTTGTGGCCGGAGCTCCGGCAGGATATGCTCTTATCACAGCACCGACCTTCCCTGTAACGGTTCGCGAAAACGGCGGAACCTACCCGATAACGGTCGCCTACACGCGCCCAATCGGCAATGGCAGTGCAACGACGGCAGACATCGAAGTTGTGCATGATGCTACGCCGGGAACTGGTGTTGACGCAACGACGCTGGCACCGGTTGGACCGCACACACAGCGCATATCGGTTGCTTCGTGCTCTTCGCCAGACATCACAACAGAGGATCTGGACTTCGGACGGAATCTTGCGAACTGCGATCAACCGACCAAGGAATTCAAGATCAACAATCCAAGTGGCTCGCTGAAGCCCCTTGAGATCAAGGACATTCGCGCCAAGGGTCCAGATGCAGCAGCCTTCAAGATCGTCCAGGTTCTTGACGTGAACAGTCAGCCGGTGGCGTTCCCGCTCATCCTGACGGCGGGCCAGACATTTACCGTTCGCGTGCAGTTCACGCCGACGTTGCCAAATGCGGCTCCATGGGCTGACAACAACTATTCCGCCCAGTTCGAGATCGACGGCTATGCTCAGGGTGAAGCAACATCATTCAAGACAGTTGTGGCAAAGATGACAGGCGTTGGATTCGTTGTCCCAGTGACGATGAATCTCACCAATGACCTGGCAGGCAGCGAAAGTCGCAACCCTGGTTCGCGCGTCAACTTCACGGTCAGCGGAACTTCCAATGACTGGGCCAGCGCCAACCTGCGTTCATTCACGGCCGAAGTGCTTTTTGACCCAGCGACGATCGGTTTCGAAGCCAACACGGTACAGACGCTTGCCGCCGCACCTGGTTGGCTCATCAGCAATCCAACAATTGCCGTTGTTTCGCCATCTGTTTCGAAGCTGACGTTCACCTGTACGGGTCAGAATCGTATCGCCACAAACGGTCCGATCTTCTCCTTTGGCACATCGCTTCTGCTTACCGACAAGCTTTCGGCAAAGCAAGATCTGCAGATCGATCTCGGGCGTCCATGTCTGGTGCCATCAACGTCTGGTGATTCGACCGCAATCTTCAACTGCGCAATTTCCCGTCGCGTTGTCGAGATCTCCTCGGCCCGCTCAATGATCTCCCCGGTTTCTCCTAACCCGGTCAGCTCAGGTGTTGCCAAGCTCACGTTCGGCGTGGGCATCTCTGCGCCAACCACCATTGAGCTGATCAATGCTCAAGGGGCGGTGGTTCGCACGCTTGTCAGCTCCAAGTTGCAGGTGGGTGAGTATGATCTGAGCTTCGATACTCAGGGTCTGGGTTCAGGTGCATACTTCGTGCGTATGCGCACCGTAGAGTTCGACCAGACACAGCGTCTGATGATCGCTGATTAAGAGTCAGCACAATCCTTAGAAGCTTCAACGGCGACCCCTATGGGTCGCCGTTTTCTTTTTCAGACCCCTGACTTTTCCGGGCACACTCGGAGCGCACTGCTGGTGGCCTCTGGCATGATTATTGGTTGTTGCATTTTGGTTCGTTATCTTGCAGAGCGGATGAAGCCACTTCGCCAACATATAGCCCCGTTCCTCAGTGCACTTTTTACAGTGCTCATGCTGGGCGCATTGTCGATGCCGGCTCACGCCGAAAACGACAAGCGTGGGACTACGTCTCGGGTGCCGACAAAATCGTCAACAGGCGGTAGCTATTCCCCGGTAAACCGTGCTGTGAGTAGCGCTCTGCGCACGCTGACGGCCCGCAGGGACGGCGCGGAAATGCGCGCACAGGGCAAGACCGCCATGGGCCGGGACTCCAGCGTTGCGGCACCGCGCATCATTTCAACCCGAGTTGCAGCTGAAGTGTTCACGGCCAAGATCGAGATGGCAACAGACGAGCCCCTTGTCGACATTGCAATCTTCAACATGCTTGGCAAGCGTGTCATGGAAGTGTACAAAGGCGCCTCAGCCCGCGGCATCCATGAGCATGCGCAGTCCGTGTCTGACCTGCCCGAAGGCGTCTACATGTGTGTGATGCAGGGCAACAACTTCCGGAAGGCCGAAAAGTTCTTCTTTAGTCGATAACAACCTACTCTCGATTGATCATTTCACGAGCCGCCTTTGGTGGCTCGTTTCGTTTGAAGGAGTTGCCATGAAGTTTGCCACCAAGGCCATCCACATCGGCCAGGAACCCGAAGAAAAAACTGGCGCCGTTACAGTGCCGTTATTCCAAACCTCAACCTATGCCCAGCATGAGATCGGCCGCCATACCGGATTTGAGTATGCCCGAACCCAAAACCCGACACGCTTTGCATGGGAAGATAATCTGGCCGCGATGGAAGGGGGCATTGACGCCTTCGCCTTTGGAAGCGGGCTAGCCGCTATCGATGCAATCATGCGCCTGATGTCATCCGGAGATCATGTGATAATGGCCGAAGACATGTACGGGGGCACCTTCCGTCTGGCCGAGAGGATTCTCCGTCGATTCGGTTTGGACTTCTCCTACGTGGATATGCGTGACCCCGTGAATGTGGCCAATGCAGTGCGCCCGAACACGAAGATGATCTACACGGAAACGCCCACGAATCCGATGATGACGATAACGGACATTGCGGCAATCTCCTCGATCGCCCGCCAGGCGCACTGCTATATGGTGGTCGACAACACCTTCGCCACCCCGTACGCACAGCGACCTCTGGAAATGGGAGCTTCAATCGTTGTCCATTCCGCAACGAAATACCTCGGCGGACACAGTGACCTTGTTAGCGGCATTGTGACGACAAACGACGAGTCCATTGCCGAACAACTCGGCTTCATTCAAAATGCGGCAGGCGCTGTGCCGGGCCCCTTTGACTGCTGGCTTCTATTGCGGTCGGCGAAGACCCTTCCCGTTCGGATGGATCGCCACAGTTCAAATGCTCAGCGTATTGCCGAGTTCTGCGGTCAGCATTCCAAGATCCTGGCAACGCATTATCCTGGCCTTACGAACCATCCGCAACACGAGCTTGCCAAGCGTCAGATGTCGGTGTTCGGTGGAATGATCTCCATTGAACTCGGGTCCCGTGAACGCGCCATTGAAGTAACAAACAAGCTCAAGCTGTTCACTCTCGCCGAATCCCTTGGCGGAGTCGAGTCACTCGTCTGCCACCCAGTTAGCATGACGCATGGCTCAATCCCCAAAGAACAGCGCGAACGGCTCGGCGTCACCGAAGGCCTGATCCGCCTCTCCTGCGGCATCGAGGATGTCGAGGACCTGATGGCGGATGTTGAGCAGGCGGTAGCGTAGAGACTAAGCCTGCTTCCTCACACCCACCACATTGTACCGATTGGTCACAAACTGCCAATCTGCGAATGTGGCGTTACCGGCCGGAGTGCAGCCCGTTCCATGGAAGTCACTAAAAGCAGCTGACTGGTTCACCCAGACAAAGCTGTTGAAGTTGAAGGCCACAGGTGCCCCAGCGGAGACGATCGCGTCTTCGGCCGTCTGCATAAGCTCAGCGTTTGTGGTATAGACAAGACTGCTCAAAGCACCGTGCTGGTGAATACTGCTGACGACCTCGTTGAGAGAGTCCTCAAAGCTGTCGGTGACCACGATAAAGGAGATCGGACCGAACCACTCCTTTGTATACACATCCGCATGCGCGGTGTCAGTCTTCAGCACAAGGGGAGACATTGACCGCGAACCGTCGAACCCAGGTTGTGTAACGGGTTCGCTGCTTCGAACAACTTCGAAGCCCAGCGCGGCGGCTTCTGCCACGCGAGCTGCAGTGATCGGGTTCTGCACGGCACCAAGTGTGCCGGGGCCTGCCTTTTCATTGAAAACAAGTGCGTCGATCTTCTCTCGGAGCTTTGCAGAAACGGCATCCACTGATACATGCTCGCCCCCTACCAGCATTCCGTCCTTGGCGATGAAGATGTTTTGCGGAGCCGTACACATCTGCCCCGAGTACAACGTCAGCGAGAAGGCCAGATTATCCATTGCTTTCTCGAGATCTTCCGTCGAATCGAGAATGACACAGTTGACGCCAGCCTTTTCCGTGAAGACCGCCTTGCGGTGTTCAGTAGCCGCGCTCTCAACAACAGCACCAAAGGCCGGACCCCCGGTATAGTCGATGATACTGACGGAAGGGTGCTTCACGAGGTGCAGCGTAAGGGGCTCGGCAGCCGTATCAACAGCCATTTGGATGATATTGGGATCCATACCTAGCTCTGCGAGAACATCGCGCAGGGCAGCGACAACAATCGCGATCGGGTACACCGCACCGGAATGGGGCTTCACAATGACGGCGTTACCGGTGACAAGGCCGGCAAACATTCCGGGAACAGTGTTCCAGACTGGGAATGTAGAGCAACCAATGACGAGGTTGATTCCGCGAGGTACAATGCGATACGTCTTTTCGATGCTCACACTGATCTTCCCCATCGACTTCGTCCACATCACGCCCGGCGTGAAGGATGACTGGGCTGCAAGACCAAGTGCTGTTGCTTCCAGTGCTCGATCAAATGCATGCGGACCTGAGGCCTGAAAGGCCATTACAAATCCCTGACCGGTAGTGTGCTGTGTTGCGTAGCCGATTTCGAAGAACGACTTAGCCCCACGCTCAAGGGCCTCAACCAGGATGGTTGCTCTGTCGAATGGAGTAAGAGACTGCCATGCGGTCTGTGCTGCGCTAGAACGCGAGACCAGAGTTTCTACATCAGCGGCCGGATAGGTAATGCCGAGATCAAAACCGTAGGGCGAGACTTCTTCGCCGATCCATTCATCGGCATCGCCGAGACGAGCGAATCGGTTGTTGAGCTGCGACTGGAAGCGTGCAAGAGCCTCGTCGTTGGCCGTCTCACCGTAGATCTTCCCGCTTGGTGCCTCCGGCCAATGCGCATGAAAGGTTCTTTCCGCATTGGCTTTGATTGCAGCATCAAGCGTCGTCTCGTGGGCAGTGCGAAGATCGGCGAGCGTCATAACAGGACTCCAAGTTTCGTGGGCCACAAAACTACGACAGCGTCCACCTCCGCGAAGCATCCAGGATATCTTACATGCTGTGACTGCCACCAAAGCGGTAGCTGACGCTCAGGTTGAAAAGGACATCGGAAAATGCGGCATCACCGATAACCTCAACGCCTCGCTGCTGCGTCCGAATCTTGTCGATGTAATTCTGTACTCGATTCCGATAGCCGGCAATAGGCGCGCTAAAGAAGACAGACAGGGACGATGTCGAATAGCCAATACCCGGCTCAATGCTGAGCACATAGCCCGGGCGACGCCAGCCGGCACTTCCTCCAATGATATCGGTGGATGGAACTCCTTCAGCCCGAGCACCGAGGTACGCAGTCCAACCATTGAACATTCCGTACATCACTCCCAAGCGCACGCCAAACTGGTCTGCACTCGAAAACTCTGCCGAGTCTGGAGCATCGGATACTGCCGCGGTTCGTTGTCGCACACCATTCGTATTCGTCACATTGGCCATGTAGTAGAGGTTTGATAGGAACACCAGGTCGGTGCCGATGGTCTGAATTCCCTGAACGTCTGCCGTGATGCCATATCCACCATCACCGAGCTGAATTGATTGATCGACCACACCGGGAACGGTCAAGTTCTTTTGCGGACCCTGATTATAGAAATCATCCACTACATCGTACTTCCCGGTGGGAAGCTTGGCGCCAAGAGCAACAGAAAAATTCGATTCGGATGTGGCAGGATCAAACAACCAATAGCCAACGGAGAATCGCACATCACCAAGCCCTGCAGACGATGTAAGCCGGCGATCACCCTTCCATGTGCCGACCACCGCTCCCGTACTGTCGAACTTCGGGTTTCCACCGTGCTCATACATTGAGGACCGGTCGTTGTAGGCAAGGGGGACTATTGCGCTTACAAACAATCGGTCTGTAATTCCATAACTCAGCGAGAGATCAATCGATCCGGCATGATTGATCACTTCACTACCCTGCTGCACGCGGTATGCTTCCTCGTGGTCACCACGGAAATGTCGGAACGACTTGAAGTACCTGGCACCAGTAACAACATTGAATTCACCTGCTTTGAGGTTGAACGTGTTGCCCGCGTTCGTGCCGCACATTGTGCCGCCTCGAACGGCTACGCATCCCTGTGCTCTGAGCTCTACGGCTGCTGAGACAATCACAAGTGTGATGATGAAAATGTACCCAGCTTGCATCGTTGCTCTCCGATGTAGTAGTGAAGTCTTGTCGAACGGGGCGCAACATAGCGGCAACCATGGGCAGCGTGCAAGGGGCAAGAACCTATGTTGCTTAATGTTTGAGCGCCATGCTGCGTGCGCGCGTCAGCCTCACCTATAGGGCAATCACCCACTGAACAACAGGTATGGGAATGGGCGACCAATTCGAGTTATCCTCGAGATTCAGCAGGTTACCCTTGTAGCCAGCGAAACCAAACTGCCAATAGGCATCAACTGAATAGTCCCACCGGATGGCGGGGATGATGAAAATATTTGAGTAGGTCTCGAACGATCTGGTGAAGTCCGAACTCGGGTCGTAGTAGTTGTAAACGTCTGTCCATACCCAACGCCCATCGGGCAGCGTCACGGATCCCGAGCCGGAGATCATAAATGCATCGACGATCAACCTGATCTTCCGCGCAAGTTTCAGCGAGACTCCGAGGGCTGCATAGGCTCGGGGAGAGGTTACCTGCAGCGTGTCTCGCACTGCAGAGTAGTCGGGTTGAGTATACGTCTCTACCTTGAGTGACGTAGCCCCATAGCCCCCTGTCAGCGAGAACGATGTCGAGCCCGACAAAACCGTCAGCGTCAGCGTTGGTGCGGCAAAGAAATTCCTATCTGCCAGACTTCCACCCCAGCCAACTATGCCCCCTGCACCCAGCCAAACATTGTCGGCAACGGGCATACGAACCATAGCTGTGGCGATGATCGGAGCACTGATCCAGGAGGAAAGAACCCCTATACTGAGACGCTCCGTAGGAAAGGCCTCCAGAGCAACGCCGGCAATGTTGAACTGCAGTGTCGATGTCCCCTTGGGCATCGGCAAGGCACTGGATGTCACGAAATACGTTGCGGTCTGTACAGCGGAAACTGCCGACTGCTGCTGTGGGCTATCGAGCGGAATGATTGACCGGACAAGGTGCTTCGGCAGAACTAGACGCGTGCCATCGGCCAATACGATGGTAACCTCGCGTGCATTCATCGCTACAACACGTCCACGCAGCTCGCTGCCGTCATGACGTTCAATACTCTGCATTGACAGGCTATCTGTCCATGTCTGCTGCTGAGAAAACACAGTGGCTGCGGGTACCAACAGTATTGCAAGGATGATTATGTGCAGGCGCTTCATCACATCCTCACGAAATACCCGACGGTTGGAACAGGAACCATCCGCAGCTCATTCTCTGCGTAAACAAATGGGAACGCCACCTGGAATGCGGAATTGCGTCCGGTGGCCACACGCACTCCAGGCATGCCGAACACCAGCATACCGGTGCTGGAACCAGCCGAGAGGATGATCGAGTCGAACATCAGCGAGACCTTTGACCAGGCATGCGTCTGCCCTGCAACGGAGAACATTGCTCGTCCACCGCCATCGCCGTCGTAGGAGACGTATCCATATCCTGTTGACAGCGTAACGTTCGATGCACGACTTCCAAAGGTGAGCGATCCATAGGGAAGGGCAAAGAAGATGAATTCAGGAATCCAACCATTCCAGCCAATCAGTGCTCCGGCAGCGGCATTCACATTATCGGAAACTCGCGTTGTTGCCTTGATCGATCCGAGAATCGGCGAGCCGATATACGTGGTAAGAATCCCCACCGAGAGGTTCTCCGTCGGTGCAAACTGAAAGTCCGGACCAAACGTGGTAAAGAGGATGTAGGCACCATCATCACCGATCGGGAAGCCATTGGTCGTTATGAAATACCGCGATGAAAACGGTAGCGTCTGCGCAGCTAATGCGCGCTGCTGGCTTGCCTGACCGGCGGCCGGCAATATGGAGCGCACAAGTGTGCGCGGAATCATCACCGAACCGATGGCGGTGGAATCTAGGAGTACTTCCCGCTCGTCAGCCGACAACAAAACACCCACGTACCGACCATCATCGGTCTTCTCCACCGTTACCCATGTGCCAATAGGCACAGCTTGCTGCGCCTGTGATACCGATGCACTGGCAAGCGCAGCGATGCACACCACCGTAAGGATGACGAGCCGGCTGAGCATTGGTTGACGTTTCTTCGTCTTCATACGAAGGCAATCTAATGAAAATGGCTCCCGAGGGAGCCATTGTCGTAGAATCATCGCATCCGTTGATACGGGGCTTACCAGCACTGCTCCATTGGCGTGTATTCCATGCCAAATGCTTCGGCAACAGCTTCGTAAACGATCTTACCATCAACCACGTTGATGCCAAGCTCAAGTTCCTTGCTGGCCTTGCAGGCATCCTTCCAGCCGTGGTTGGCCAGCTGAATGGCGTATGGAAGCGTGGCGTTGGTGAGAGCAATCGTTGATGTGTATGGCACAGCTCCCGGCATATTGGCCACACCATAATGTACAACACCGTCGACCACATACGTTGGGTTTTCGTGCGTTGTTGGCTTGCAGGTTTCCACACAGCCCCCTTGATCGACCGAAACGTCAACGATCACCGAACCGGGCTTCATCGTCGAAAGCATGTCGCGCGTGATCAGGTGCGGAGCCTTGGCCCCAACGATCAGCACACCACCAACCACAAGGTCTGCCGTCTTGACAGCTTCGCGGATGTTGGCCTTGGTGGACATCTGCGTGACGACGTTGGCGGGCATTACGTCGTTAAGGTAGCGCAAACGGTAGAGGTTGTTATCGAACAGCGTAACGCTTGCACCCAGTCCGGCAGCCATCTTCGCAGCGTTCGTTCCAACAACGCCACCGCCGAGAACAACAACTTCCGCAGGACGTGTACCTGGCACACCGCCGAGGAGAATGCCGCGTCCGCCCATAGGATGCTCAAGGTACTTCGCACCTTCTTGCGTTGCCATACGTCCGGCAACTTCCGACATCGGGATCAGAAGCGGCAGCGAGCCATCGGACTTCTGAACCGTCTCATAGGCGATACACGTAGCACCAGCTTTGACCATTGCCTCGGTGAGCTCGCGTGAAGCAGCAAAGTGGAAGTACGTGAAGAGCGTCTGACCCTTACGGATGAGGCTGTACTCGGGTGCGATAGGCTCTTTTACCTTCATGATCATGTCGGCCTTGGCATACACCTCGGCAGCCGTATCAATGATGGTTGCGCCGGCTGCGATGTAGGCTTCGTTCGAAAATCCACTACCGACGCCGGCATTGGTTTCAACGATCACGTCATGACCGTTAGAGCGAAGGGCATCAACACCACCGGGTGTGAGCGCCACGCGCTTTTCATTTGTCTTGATTTCCTTTGGTACGCCGATCAGCATAACCATCCTCGATTGGTGAGTTGTTGGGGGAATTTTCTGCAATACAAGACTGCAAAAGTGCGAAATCGGCGCTCAATAGCCGAACAGAAACCCCACTAGTAACGCGAGGGCGATGACCGTAAAAAGAATCGTTACCGCCCGCTTGGAAATCTGCCGATACCAGAGCGGTAGTGACCCAAAGGCTATGATCGCCGGGATCGCCAGGTATCCTGCCAGCTCGGAGCCTAGCCAGTGCGACCATGTGCGGAAGGGCACGATTCCCCACCAGGGAGTGACGTGCTCCCAGCCGGCAAGTCCCCTTAAAGCGTCGCGCAGCCCCCAGTCCGGAACGGAAATGAACGAGACTGCCACTGAAACGAGAAGTGCGGTGGAGAAGAACGGTGGACGCGATGCTTGGACAAGTATCTGACGAAGGTTCGGGGTGATCAGCAACAGGCCAATTACACCAAGCATAAAACCATGCACCGAATACGTGCGGGCAAGAAGCAGCGCTCCAGGCTGAATTCCGAGGATGGCCGAAATGGCATTGCCTAACGGTGCCGTCTGAAGCTCGTACCCCATGATACGACGGGAGATCTCAGCATACACGTCATCAACGAGTATGCGGCCCGTCCAGCCCCCTGCCACAGTTATCAGTGTTAGCGATATCAACCTTAGCCACAACGAGCGGTCTGCCTCGTAGGTCCGCAGCACACATAGCACCGACATCAGCGTCGTGAGCAACGCTAGCAGGATGTCCGACATCCAGTGATGGATGCTGCGGACAGCACTTCCATAGGGGGCGTTGTGGATGGTTACGCGGATAGAACTCTGCGCGGCGCTAACAGCCGGCTCGCCGGTTGATGCCGGGGCGAGCTGTGGGTTTACGGATGAGGCAGTGATGGTGTCGGTATACGGTCCGCTGTGGAGAAGTCGTGTGGACGTGACGATCGTCTGAGCCGCACCGGTAGACGTGCGCAGAGGATCCGAGGACGGCACGTACCACATCGAGAGCAGCATTCCGGTGACCACAACCAACAACAGAGTGGCAGCGCTGAGTCCGATTAGGATAGGCTGCGCGCTCTCCAGCGATGATCTCGCGGCGCTCGTCATACATCGCCATTCAACTGTGTTCGGATATACAGTCTGCCATTCTCGGTGCGGCACTCCAACTGGTCAAGGGGCCTGCGGGGCGGTCCGGCAACGGGCTCGCCCGTGACGGCAAATGCTCCACCGTGGCAGGCGCAGCGGATGCGCTGAGTCTTCGCATCGAATGCCAGCGGACAACCGGCATGTGTGCATGTTAGGTCTAGCGCTGTCACAACATCGGCACGTCTGCTCAGCAGTGCCATCCGGCCATTGACGTTTACCACCCGCCGCGTTCCATCGGAGATCACCTCATCGATCGGACCAAGATCCACCGTTCGTGCGCCGGAATCACCCTGCGGCTGCAGATACTCCGTGGTAGCCAACGAGATGGTTGTAAGTCCTGCTGCGGCGGCAATTGTCCGAAGCCACGACCGTCGGTTCATTCTGGCTAATTTTGTGCTTTCCATTTCCGACGCGAAAGTGAACTGAATGCCCGTACCCTTGCTGGACCTCAAAATACAGTACCGCGCGCTCAAGCCAGAGATCGACGCGGCCCTGATCCGAGTTGCCGAATCTCAGGCCTGCATCCTGGGTCCGGAAGTGGATGCCCTTGAACGCGAGCTTGAGTCCTATCTGGGCGTGAAGCACGCCATCGGCGTTTCGAGCGGGACCGATGCCCTACTAATGGCACTGATGGCTCTCGGAGTTGGCCCGGGCGATGAGGTCATCGTTCCAACATTCTCGTTCTTCGCAACGGCCGGATGCGTTGCACGCCTGAATGCAACGCCGGTGTTTGTGGACGTCGACAACGTCACATTCAATCTCGACCCCGAACTCACGCGTAAGGCTATCACCCCGCGCACAAAGGCCATCATCCCTGTGCACCTGTTTGGTCAGGCCGCCAACATGGATACCTTCATGGACATTAGCCGTGAGCTCAACATCCCCATCATTGAGGATGCGGCTCAGGCCATCGGTACACAGACATCAGATGGACGCCGCGTCGGAAGCATCGGCCACATCGGATGCTTCTCGTTCTACCCGACGAAGAACCTTGGCGCTTTTGGCGATGGCGGACTTGTGACAACCAATGACGACGAGTTGGCGGTGCGCTTGAAGCAGATCCGCAATCATGGCATGGAGCCCCGTTACTACCACAGGATCATGGGCGGGAACTTCCGCCTTGATGCCATGCAGGGGGCTGTTCTGCGCGTGAAGCTTCCGCACCTTCCATCATGGCACGAGGGACGACGGCGCAATGCTGAGCTCTACACGAAGCTCTTCATCGAAGCCGGATTGAGCAGTGCTCCTGGCGTCACATCGTTTGGTCCGGGCAATGCGATACTGCTTCCAAAGGCTGTCAGTGCCGGCACCTCAACCGACAACCACATCTTCAATCAGTTTACGATCCGCACCGCTCACCGCAATGCCCTGCGGTCATACCTGGCGGAGCGCGGCATTGGTAGCGAGATCTACTACCCGGTGCCGTTCCATCGTCAGGAGTGTTTTGCCTCGCTGAATTGCGATGACAACGCCTTCCCGATATCCAATTGCCTGGCTGCAACGGTTCTCTCGCTGCCGATCTATCCGGAGCTGGAAGAGCACCATATTCGAGAAGTGGTTGCCGCCATCACTGATTTTGAACGCGAACATGAGCATGGCGAATCGGAATGTCCGGATTGTGCTGAGTGCGGCACCAACGCTTGATGAGTTTTTGAAGGGGCTTCAGCCATGAACCAGCAGTTTCAGCAGGGGTTTCGCGTCCAGTTTGGTCGCTCAAAGGATAGTCTACTGAGTCAGATTCTTCTTGGACTGGCCGTAGCGCTCTTCGGCATTGCCATGCTGCTCGACCGACTTGGCATGCCGGAGATGTACAGTGTGGTGCAGATGTGGTGGCCCACGGGAGTGATCATCTATGCAGCGGTGCGTCTGCTCACCGGCAGTGGCTCGACGTTTTGGTCAGGACTCACGATCATCGTGATGACGGTGATTCAACTAAAGAAGCTCGGCGTTGTCGATCAGTTCTGGGGTGTGTTCTGGCCGATCATTCTGATCATCCTTGGATTGTGGATCGCCTTCTCTCGCATGCGCTCGAATGGAACGCCCAAGCCCCCTACCGACATTCCCGGCGCTTCGTACCGGGTTGAAGAAGACTAATCCCCATGAACGTCCGAAGCGACCGCGTTCGCATCCTTACGCCCGGCAGGCCGGATCCGCAGGGACCCGGACCTGTGATCTATTGGATCAACCGTGACCGACGTCGGGACGACAACTGGGCATTGCTGTATGCGCAGCAGGAGGCATTAGAACGGAAGGTGCCGCTGATCGCGGTGTTCTGCCTTGTCCCGACGTTTCTCGAAGCCACACTTCGCCAGTACGACTTCATGATACGGGGGCTCGAGGAACTCGAGCGAGACCTTGCCGAGGTCAACATCGGATTTCGTCTACTGCTGGGTAGTCCGCATGACGCTCTGCTCCCATTACTGGAAGAAACAGCCCCGTCGCTGCTGGTCACCGATTTTGAGCCCCTGCGCATCAAGAAGCAGTGGATCAAGGAGGTCATCGACGGGTCTACCGTGCCCCTTCACCAGGTGGATGCCCATAATATCGTCCCCTGCTGGATCGCCTCGCCCAAGCTCGAGTTTGCGGCCTATACTATCCGACCGAAGATCACCAAGCTTCTGCCGACGTACCTCGAAGAGTTTCCGAGTGTAGTGAGACATCCGTTCGATGGAGCGCCGAGCCCCCTGACGGATTGGACTGCTGTTCGCTCGACCCTTCGCGTGAATACCTCGATCGGTCCGGTGTCATGGCTCACACCCGGTGCTTCAGCTGGTCGTGCCCGACTTGACGCCTTCGTTGCGAAGATCGAGCAGTATGCCGATCGTAATGATCCGACAAAGGCCGGACAGAGCAACCTCTCGCCCTATTTCCATTTTGGCCAGCTTGCTCCGCAGCGCGCTGCCCTAGCCACACCGAGAGTTGGGGAACCCTCCGACAGTTTTCTTGAAGAGCTCATCATCCGACGCGAACTGAGCGACAACTTTACGTTCTACAACGATCGGTACGATTCGTTTGACGGATTTGCAGCGTGGGCGCAGCAGACGCTGAACGATCATCGCAACGACCCTCGTGACTACGTCTACACTCATGAGCAATGGGAGTCCGCGCGCACCCATGATGAGCTCTGGAATGCAGCCCAGCGCGAGCTCGTCACCACCGGCAAGCTCCACGGATTCATGCGGATGTATTGGGCCAAGAAGATCCTCGAATGGAGTGCTTCTCCGGATGAAGCACTGGCAATCGGCATTGCGCTCAACGACACGTATGCTCTTGATGGACGAGACCCCAACGGTTACGTTGGAGTTGCCTGGAGTGTAGGGGGCGTGCATGACCGTGCCTGGTTTGAACGTCCGGTTTACGGAAAGATCCGCTACATGAATGCCAATGGCTGCGCCCGCAAGTTTGACGTGAAATCCTACATTCGACGCTATGCTCAGAACACACTTCTCTAAAGTCGTTCTCTTTTGCCTCATCTGCGTTGCCAGTGCTTCGGCACAGCAACCAACGGCTTACACTCTAAAGCTTGGACGAGGGCTCAAGGAGTTTGACCAGTACCTTCTCAAGGCCACCTACGAGCAGCGGTCGCAGACCAAGGTCTTCAGTGGAGACAACCTGTTGGGCGACACCACAGACATCGTGCGCATCATTATTGCCGCCCAGTGTTCGGTCACCTACGTCACCGTTGATGGCCAAGAGAAAGAGAAGAATCTGGTCATCCGCAGCTTCCAGCTCCAGACCAATACCGACACCTTTGATGTGATGAATACCGGCACAAAGGTTCGATGCTGGTTCTCCGACAGTGGAAGCGTGTTCACCGTTAACGGCGAACCGGTCGCTGACACCGTGGCTGCCCTTCTCAGTAACGTCGTGATGGGTGAAGGGGGCGCAAAGACCGGCAATGTTCTTGATGCCAAGAAGCCCGTCGTGCTGGGTTCGACGTGGAAGATGAATATTGCCGCACTGAAACGGATCCTTGGACGCGAGCAGGTCCGGCTGATGAAGAAGATCGACGGCACCGTCACGTTTGCAGCCATCGATAGCACCGGGCCGCAGACGACGGCTGTTGTTACAGCTCGGGCTGAAGCTCCGAAGTTCACAATGCGACTTGAAGGAGCCCCTTACCCACTCGTCGGGTCGCTCGTGGCAGAGTTCCGGTACGTTGTGCCACTTGATGCGCGCTTTCCGCCTGTGGCACTAACCACATCAACCACCCAGACGTACTCCGCCTCGCAGGGTACCCAGCGCGCCGAGTCATACGTCACCACCAGCCGTCAGTCAGAATTCATCCGATGAACAACAAGCACCATGCGGCCGCTGTTGCGGCGCTGGTTGTATGTGCCATTCTATGGAGCAGTGGCGGACTGCTTATCAAACTGCTGCCGCTCTCGCCCCTTGCCATAGCGGGATTGCGAAGTGCCATTGCCGCTGCGGTGATGTTTCTCTGGATTCGCCGCAAGGGGCCGCTGAAGCCAGCGTGGACGCCTGCGCAATTCGGGAGCATCATCAGTTACATGTTCACGGTGGTGCTCTTCGTGTGGGCCACGAAGAAGACTACCGCAGCCAATGCAATCCTGCTTCAGTACACCGCACCAGTGTGGGTGGCCATCTTCAGTGCTACCGTGGCCAAGGAGCGTCTTGCGAGGCGCGACGTCATTGTTGTTGGATGCGTGATGCTTGGGATGGTGGTCTTCTTTCTCGACGCACTAAGTCCGGGTGCCATCCTTGGAAACGCCCTTGCTATTGCCAGTGGCGTTGCCTTTGCCGGCGTTGCCCTGTTCATGCGTCAGCAGCGTGGCACGTCAACCACCGAGAGCATAATCTTGGGAAACGTGCTGACCGCTATCGTGTGCGCACCACTCGCCGGAGCGCTCCCGCCGGCAACGATGGATTGGATTCTCCCATTACTGGTGCTCGGTATGTTGCAGCTAGGAGTTTCCTACTTGCTTTACTCCTGGGCACTTGCCCACGTCACAGCCCTGGAGGCCGTGCTGATTACCGTCCTGGAGCCCCTTCTCAATCCACTGTGGGTGGGACTTGCCTTGGGCGAGGTGCCCTCCTCAACGTCCATACTAGGTGGCGCGATCGTGATATCTGCGATTCTTGGCGGACAAGCTCTTCGACGAAATTCCCGCGAATAGGGCGTGCATGAAATACGTCTTTTCGTATCTTTGCGCCTCGAAAGGCCAACTTAGCTCAGCTGGTAGAGCAGCTGATTTGTAATCAGCAGGTCGCCGGTTCAAGTCCGGCAGTTGGCTCCAGGAATCAAGCCCGCAACTTCAAGGTTGCGGGCTTTTTTTATGGATATGGTAGGCGGGACGTCACGTTGGTTGTTGTTTGCTGCCCGTAGATACGTAAGCACAGTTTTATCTGTACGCATATTACGTATAATTGCATGAGAGCAATGTTCGTTGAACTGCCTGCATTTCAGCGTCACAGAGCAAGCTACCTGTCTGACGAAGCCTTCGTGGCACTTCAAAATGTCCTGTTGGCACTGCCTGATGCTGGCTCGCTGATCAAAGGGACCGGGGGTCTGCGAAAGCTCCGGTTCGGTGACCCTCGTCGTGGAAAGGGAAGACGAGGTGGCATCCGGGTCATCTATTTTTGGTGGCAAGAAGGTAAGCAGTTCTGGCTATTCACCCTATATGACAAAGATGAAATGGACAACCTACATCCTGGCGATCTTCAACTTCTACACAGGCTCCTCAAGTATGAGCTGAAGCAACGCTCATGAAACGCTCCCTCATAGCGGAATTAAAGGAAGGCTTTGACGCTCTTGCCGGCCAGCGTGAAGAAAAGTTGACTTTACGCACACACGCGGTAACAGACAACCCTGCACCTGAGGTTAGCGCATCGGAGTTGATAGAACTGCGACGTCGGCTTAACGTCTCGAGGGCGATCTTCGCCGCTTACATGCGAACCAACGTTCGGACGCTTGAGAACTGGGAGCAGGGTCGCTCGCGTCCGAATGCGCAGGCCGCCGTCCTTATTCGGCTTGTAGAGAAGCATCCCGATATGTGGTCCCGACTGCAGAAAATCTAAAGCGACGCCCTTGTAATTTGAACTAATGGAACAACTCGTCTCATACTACGCAGCCCAGTTCTCCTATCTCGGGTCAACCATCACACAGCCCACCTGGCACAACTTCTTCTGGTGGCTGGTTGGGCTGTCTGTTGCCGTGTGGCTTCTGGAGATAATTGTTCCATGGCGTAAGAATCAGCCGGTGATTCGGAAAGACTTCTGGCTGGACACGTGGTACATGTTCTTCAACATGTTCATCTTCGGTGCCATCGGTTACTCCGGGATCAGCACAGTGGTTCGCACGGCCGTATCTGATGCGTTCCCGTTTCTTAGCGGACTTCATGGGGTAATGGGCGAGCTCCCGAAGTGGGCTCTGCTGCTAATAATCTTTGTTTCTCGGGACTTCATTCAGTGGAACGTGCACCGACTTCTGCATGCCTCGTCCACCCTTTGGGAGTTTCATAAGGTCCACCACAGCGTCGAACAGATGGGATTCGCTGCCCACCTGCGCTTTCACTTTGCCGAGAACATCGTCTATGGAGTGCTGGAATACATCCCTCTCATGCTGCTTGGCATCAACCTTGTCGATTTTTTTGCCGTGGGCGTTTTTGCCACCGCGGTCGGCCATCTGAATCATGCAAACATTGTGCTGCCCATCGGCCCCCTGAAGTATCTCTTCAACACGCCACAGATGCATATCTGGCATCATGCCAAGAACCTGCCCGAAGGCGTTAAGAGCGTGAACTACGGACTTACGCTTAGCGTATGGGACTGGCTGTTCGGAACCGCCTACATGCCCACCTCGGGACGCGACATAACTCTCGGTTTCGAGGATGTTGAGCACTATCCCCACGGCTTCTTTCATCAAGTGGTGGCCCCGTTTACGAAGCGAGATTCATCGCACTGAGGCACCGCGAGTGCGCAAGACGAATCAGCAAGACGACGCCTTGCCCCTACGTCATTGCTACCACCGTGTTTCCTGTGTCTCTGTACTTCCGTAATTCTGTGCCTCAGTACTTCTGTACTTCTGTACTTCTGTACTTCTGTACTTCTGTACTTCTGTACTTCTGTACTTCTGTACTTCTGTACTTCTGTACTTCTGTACTTCTGTACTTCTGTACCTCGGTACTTCGGTACTTCGGTACTTCTGTACTTCGGTACTTCGGTACTTCTGTACTTCTGTACCTCAGTACTTCTGTACTTCAGTACTTCTGTACTTCTGTACTTCTGTACTTCTGTACTTCTGTACTTCTGTACTTCTGTACTTCTGTACTTCTGTACTTCTGTACCTCAGTACTTCCGTACTTCGGTACTTCGGTACTTCTGTACCTCAGTACTTCTGTACTTAGGTACTTCTGTACTTCTGTACCTCAGTACTTCTGTACTTAGGTACTTCTGTACTTCTGTACTTCTGTACCTCAGTACTTCTGTACTTCTGTACCTCTGTAATTCAGTAACTCAGTAACTCATTATGTCCGTTGTTCTAATCACCGGCGCCTCCTCTGGCATCGGCTCGGCGATTGCTCGTCGATATGCAATGCAAGGCGCCAATGTGGTCCTTGCGGACGTCAACGATGAGCATGGCGTGCAGCTTGAGACAGAACTGAAGAAGCAGGGAGCCAATGCTCTGTATGTTCATTGCGACGTCTCGATTCCTGAGCATCACGAGGCGTGCATGGAGGCAACACTTCGTGAATTCGGTCGGCTTGATGTGGCCGTGAACAATGCCGGCATTGGCGGGCAAGGGGCTCCTACGGCCACATACCCCGTGGAGGAGTGGCGCCGCATCATCGACGTGAACCTCTCCGGGGTGTTCTACGGCATACGGGCACAGCTACCCGCAATGCTCAAGCAAGGCAAGGGGTCGATCATCGTGATCTCGTCCGTTCTCGGCATGGTCGGCTTTGCCGGAGCACCGGCGTACACGGCTGCCAAACACGGACTTGTCGGACTGGTTCGGTCGGCGGCGATCGATCATTCGGCGCAGGGTGTGCGGATCAATGCCGTGGGTCCCGGATTCATCGACACACCGATGATTGCCGGCGTAATGCAAGATCCACAGGTCGCCCATGACGTCGTCGCGCGTCATCCAATCGGTCGAGTCGGCACTCCTGACGAGGTAGCGGCACTTGTTGCATTCCTTGGCTCAGAGGAGGCATCCTTCGTAACAGGAGGGTACTTCCCTGTCGATGGCGGTTATCTCGCACAATAGCCGATCCGTAGCTGGGGGGGGATATTTTTCGGATTTCATGTAACTAAAACGTCCGAATTCAGACTATACGGTATGAAATCTCTATCATCTTCTGTGCGGGTTCCCCTATGATCAAACCTCTTCTCATCTGTTGCGCGTTAACCGTCGTTTCATTGACCAATGTTTTCTCGCAAAACACCTTCGAGAAGATGACCGAAGCTACGGCGACGATGATCTTGAAGAACGGCTACATCATTTCCGTCGGCAACGTGACACAAGCCGACAACACCGACGGGGCCATCGTCGTCCACGCCTCTGATCTCGAATCTGTCGTGGCATCGGCCACCTTCGGTGGTTCTGGCAAAGACATTATTACGGGGATGGCCGTGGCAGCCGATGGGTCGGTATGGATCTGCGGCGAGACAACGTCAAACGACCTGCCATTCCCTGCTTCGCCCCTTAAGGGAGCGTTCAAGGGGGCGACCGATGGTTTCGTTGCGAAGTTATCGGCAGATCTAAAGACGGTCCTAGTTGGGATGTATATCGGAGGAACCGGAGCAGACCGTGCCAATGCAATCGCGATCGGACCTTTGGGCGATGTGGTGGTGGTTGGTGGCATCGCATCAGCAAAGTCGCTGCCAACGGTCAACAGCTTTGACGAAACACAGAATGGTAAGAACGACGGCTTCTACATCTCCTTAGATGCTTTCGGGAAGTTCGTGAACTCCGCGAGCTACCTCGGCGGAGTGGAGAATGATGAAATGACATCTGTCGTTGTTGACTCCAAGAATAACGCCGTGATTGGTGGATACACTGCCTCCCTTGACTTCCCAACCTTTCCCGTGAAGAATCGCGTCTGGGTTGATGACGGAGGATGTCCGTACTATGGCTGTGCGACCGGCCACTGGGAGGAAACGGGGAATGTGTGTTTTGACAACTCCTTTGGTGGCGGTCAGGATGCCGTAGTAATCAAGATTCAACTTGGCGGCACAATGGTCTACTCCGCCTTTTTCGGAGGTGCAGGCGTGGATATCGGAACCAGCGTTGCCGTTGGCGCGGAAGACGTAGCCTACCTGCTTGGATATACCAGCTCAGCAGATCTGCCTATACCTGCCGAAGTGAATTCAACGTTCGGTGGCAAGAATGACGGCTTCTATGCCGCAGTATCATCGAATGGTCTCAAGCTTGTTTCGGCGCAGTATGTCGGTGGTGCGGGAGACGATCGGATCACCGGAGCTCGCTCGGTTGGCTCGATCGTTACCGCTGTCGGCACCACAACGGCATCCATCCCCGAGGTTGGACTCGGGGCATCCTCACAGGCACGGGGCGAGCAGGATGGCTTCCTCGTTCGTTTCACCACATTGGAGCAGACATATTGCACGATCACGGGAACACCAGGTGCAGATCAGCCTTTGGCACTCGCCGTTGATTCGTACGATGACGTCTATCGCGTTGGTTCCCGGAAAGCGGTTGGAGCATCTGCCTTCACGGCATTCGTTGAAAAGTATCCTTTCGGCGTAATGACGTGGCGCACACCAACCGAGAATCCATCGCTCTGCGAAGGATCAGAAGTGTCGATCACATGGGGTGCCGATGGGATGCAGGCATCAGACACATATTCTGTGCAGCGTTCTACCGACGGGAAGGCGTGGACATCCGTTGTCTCCGGTCTGAAGACGCGCTCATATAGCTGGACGCCAAAGGCCGAAGACATGGTCGGTTCGATCCAGTTGCGCGTTCGGTCAAGTCGCGGCAATGTCGCAGTAAGCCCCCTGACCTTTACAACGGGGGTTGTTCCGGCCATCACAACACAGCCACTGGGCGTCACAGCTTGTTCCGGACGCCAGCTCACGCTATCGGTTGCAACAACAACGCCGGGCACTACCTATCAGTGGCGGAAAGACGGAGCGAACATTGACGGTGCAACAAACGCCACCTACAGCATTGCGTCACCGACCGCAAACTCATCCGGCTCGTATGACGTTGTCCTTACCACCACGTGTGGATCGAAGACCAGCGATGCGGCGAAGGTGCAGATCGCGGACAGCCCCGTCATCACCAAACAACCAATTGCCAAATCTGTCAGCGCGGGCTCTGCCCTTGAGTTGTCGGTTGCTGCCGAAGGTCCGGGCCTGACGTACCAGTGGACGCACAATGGCACAGCGATCCCCGCTCCTGATGGAACGTCCTCAACGCTCAAGATTGCATCAGTTACTGCCGAAGGTCAGGGTATGTATCAGTGCACCGTGACATCAGAGTGTGGTCGCTCGACGAAGAGTGACGAGGTCAGTGTTATGGTCACCGGCGTCGATGAGGAAGTTCTTGTTGACGTTGCTGTATGGCCGGTTCCGGCAACCGACGTTGTCCAGCTGCACTGGAACGGTCAGAATGTGCACTCGGTTGTGATCATCGACAACACCGGCAGTGAGATTCGTCGTACGGCCGCAGCCGCTGGTGCAACAGATATGAAGCTCATCGTAAGCGACCTTGCATCGGGTTCGTACACCGTTGTGCTTGAATCCTCAGTCGGACGTTTAACGCGCCGGTTCTCGGTGGTACGTTGAGCTCATTAAAGCGTACAGCACCACGGCAACAGCGCCAACAACGTTCAGCCATAGGAAGCTAACAACGTTCAAAGCCCAGCAGGCAACAACAATCAATTCGGCAGCAATGGCACCGCGGAAAACGTCGGTGCCATTTGCTTTTTTGACCAGGAATGCAACGAGAAAGATCCCGAGAATGGGGCCATAGAAGAGGCTCCCGAGAATGTTGACGGCCTCAATGAGTGACCCCATCTGCGTTGCGAGCATGCTCATCGCTACGCCGAACACTGCCCATAAGAATGTGTGCCAGCGCGCGGCTGTAACATCGGCGGCTGTGTTCGTGATACCTCGCAGATCAACCACGCTTGCCGTTGCTAGGGAATGAAATCCGGCGGAGATACTTCCCCACGATGCCATGATAACGACGGCAAAGATCAGACCGACAAGACCGGCCGGAAGCATGGTTCGCACGAAGTGCAAAAAGATGTAGTTGGTATCGTTCGACTCGAGAACCCCCGTGGAGCGAACAAACGTTCGGTACTCGGAGCGTAGCCGCGTTGTGCTGTCGAATGTCTGACGATAGGCGATTTTAGCACCAGGTTTTCCATCGAGTACATTCGCTGCTGTGCGCCGTAACTCAGCATTGACCGCATCCCACTTCTGATGCAGCAGGGATGCTTGTGATGAATCGATACGATCGACGCGTTGCGCAACAGCTTCATTGAAGAATATGGGGCTGGGCATAACGCTGTAGAGCGCCACAAGCAACGCACCGATCAGCAGTATACCAAGCTGCATCGGAATCTTAACGATGCCATTGACGAGTAGGCCTATGCGACTTTCACGGATGTTCTTTCCCGTGATGAATCGTCCGACCTGACTTTGATCAGTTCCGAAGTATGACAGGGCAAGAAAGAAGCCCCCTATCAGGCCGCTCCAGATGTTGTATTTGTCATGAAGATCGAATCTTGTAGTGATGATGTTCAGTTTACCGGCGGCATCTGAAAGCCGAAGTGCATCCGCCAACGTCATTGAATTCGGGAAACCCTGGACGAGAAAGACCCCTGCCACAGCCATCGATGTGAGAATGATCCCGAACATCAGCGTCTGCGTGTGCGCTACCGAGCGGGCCCCACCGGAGAGCGTATAGAGTAGCAAGAGACCGCCCACGACGATGTTTGTAGCATAGATATTCCAATCGAGCAGTGTTGCGACAATGATGCTCGGTGCATAGATGCTGATGCCAGTGCTTAGCCCTCGCGACAGCAGAAATAAAATGCTCGTTGTCATCCGCGTTCGACGATCAAACCGCTGTTCGAGAAACTCATAGGCGGTGTAGGCATTCACCGTCCGAAACATCGGAATGAACACGACACTAATGACGATCATCGCCAGCGGCAATCCGAAGTAGTATTGCACGAAGCGCATGCCATCGGTAAATGCCTGACCCGGAGCCGAGAGAAAGGTGATGGCACTTGCCTGCGTTGCCATCACGCCGAGAAGCACCGAATACCACGGGAGAGACCGTCCTGCACGCAGATAATCGTCTGCCGAGGTGTTACCCCGCCCACGCCAGAGTCCGTAGAGAACTACGCCAAGCAGCGTAGCGAGAAACACACCCCAATCAAGGGTGCTCATTTTCCGATGCTGAGAAGATTCGCAAGAATTCGCATGCCACCCGGCACGCCGGCCGGTAGCTGTCGGAACAGTGAGAGTGCGCAGTACACGTAGTGACCCTTACCGTAGCGGGCATACAGGAGTGATCCCGAATTCGGAGACTCCTTGGAGTCATTCATGGAAAGGGGCGTCTCATAGCGCGGATCGATACTCTCGGCAAAGTACAAGCCACGTTCCTGTACCCATCCATCGAAATCACCGGCTGTGATTCGATTAGGACCTGCGAGCAACGGGTGGTTGGGATTCTGAACACGTACCGGTGCATCCTCCTCGGTGACCCGTGCACGACCAAGCACGAACGGGTACGGTCCAAGCGTTTTGGTTGCCATGTCCTGAGTGGTCATGTAACTCATCACCAAGGTTCCGCCCCGCTCTACATACGTCATCAGCGACGGCATAAGGAACTGCATCGATTTGCGAGTATTCACAGCGCGGATACCAACCAGCACGGCATCGTACTTCAGTAGCTCATCGGTCTTCAGGATGGTTTCATCATCGATCTCTTCAACACTAACGCCGAGGCTACGGAGAAACTCCGGTGTGAACTCACCTGCACCGGCAACGTAAGCAATGCGCTTGGCACGGACCACGATGGGCTCTACGACCACTCGCACGGCAGCCGGCTGGGTGTATTGCAATGTTGGAAGATGATCGTACGCAAGTATCGACACTTGGCGCGTGAAGTCCTCTCCGGCAATGCGAAGACGAAACGTGAGATCGGCCGTTCCGCGAAGCGTGGGCTCGATCGTGATGAGCGAATCTGTTGAGGCGCGCAATCTGATATCCCGAACAGTCGCAATCGTTTGGGAGCCACTGAAGCAGACCAGTTCGGCGTCATTGATGGCACGATAGGCGCGCAGTCGGAGCTTGATACTTGGCGTTCCATTGGGGGCAACGATCACTCGGGTAAGGGGCTCGAGACTCGCTTGCGGGACAACGCGCAGCTCCTCGATGACATCTCCCTTGAGCGGATCCAGACGCTTAAAACTCAGTGGCAGCGTAAGCGGGATCGTGTCAGCGCCAAAGGCAAACCAAAGCTGCAGCGAAACGCTTGGCGGACTCGTCGGACGGCCAAGCACCTCTTCATTCGGAATCGTGAACAACGCACCCTTAGCGTCTCGCGAAAGCCAGTACGGTTCGGTTATCGGTCCGGCAACTGCCATCGAGACGTCCTGCACGATGCGGGTTGAATCGTGTGGACAGTCCACGTCAGAAAGCACGCGTCCATTTGGGAATACGATCCGAGCGCATCTGACAGTCTTCCCCGCGCGCACCGTAAGGCGTATCTGTGGCTGAATCGTGTCACCGGAAACAACCGTTGGAAAAGTCACGCTCGCATCGGCCGTCACGCCCATGCACGAGAGGATAATGTCATGAAGCTCCGCGCCCTTACTGTTGCGCCAGAACGGGTCTTTCACATTGCCGATCATCCGCCGTATCGATAGCAGTGCATCAATGGAGCGCTCCGGATGAAGCATGTCGAACGATGCGATCACGTTATCAATTGCTCTGCCGATCTCTGGCTGACCGACTCTGTTCCACGTTGTATCGATCCCATCGAAGAGGCTCCTGATAGGGGGCTCACCAAGCCACGTCGCAAAGAACTCCGGCTGTACGCCGGGTGTCTGTGGCGTGCCGGCCCCCTGACTCTTGTGCAGACTCCGACTAATGCCGGCGAGCTCTCCGTACCCCATGCCAAGCAATGGATCGTACTGGCCAACTTCAAGCTTGAACATTCCTTCGGAGATGGTGCTACGGTTACCAAACCGGAATGCATTGAAGACCAGCCGCTTGGGCTTCCAGAGAGCCGGGTCGGCCATGCAACGCTGGACAGCATTTTCGGCGATGATGGCTGATGCCGAATGCTGACCATGGCCGGCCATGGAGTCCTTTGGGAAACGGCAAATCACGACATCGGGGCGAAACTGGTTGATGACCTTTACAACATCCTGAACCAATGTGCTCTGGTCCCACTGACGGAATGTCTCATCGGGGTTCTTGGAAAACCCAAAATCGATTGCACGAGCAAAGTACTGCTCAGCCCCGTCGAGCTTTCTAGCCGCAAGCAATTCATGAGTTCTGATCAGGCCAAGGGGCGCCCCCTGCTCACTGCCGATGATGTTTTGTCCGCCGTCTCCACGAGTGATCGAAAGATACCCGGTGCGAATGTGCTGTCCGGTGGCAAGCCACGAAAGAAGACGCGTGTTCTCATCATCCGGATGGGCTGCTACGTACAGGACAGACGTCAATGTCTTCAGTCGGTGCAACTGACCGATAATACGGTGTGACGGTGACGGCGTGCGCTGCTGCGCCCATGACAACGAGGTAGCGAGCGCGAGCGCGCAGGCAATGCGAACGAATTGCACCGAGGTATTACTTCGAAGAGTTGATGATGTCCTGTGCTGCCTTCTCGTAGTCAGCATCGCCACCAGCGGCCTTTGTGATCTCAATCGTCTTCTGCGCAGCCTCGCGTGCCACATCCTTGCGACCCAGCTTGGCGGCGATCTTTGCCTTCGTCAAGGCAATCCAGTACGCCTTCGGGTTGCGATCCAATGCTGCACTCGCATATTCTAGAGCCTTGCCGAGATTCTGTCCGGTCTCATAGAGATACGTTGCCGCCTGCTGATACGGGATGTTGGGTGCAGTGATCGCTTTGTCAATGGCCGTGAGCAGACGCTGCTGATTTTCGGCCTTCACAGGAATAGAAATCATGGTGTTCTCCCACATGATATCGACAGAGCAACTGGAGAACGTGACGTTCGAAATGCCGACCGAGAATGTTTCTATGGTCTGTGGCGTGCGCGATGCCGGAACCGTAAATCGGGCTACGTCGTCGTCCTTCGACCAGCCATCGCCACCAGGCCAGCCACCCGTATTCTTGTTGATGATGACGGTGAATTCGGATTGTCCGGGGATGGAGTACAGCGAGTACGAACCCGGCTTAATCGTTGAGCCGCCGATAACCATCTCTTCACTGATCGTGATCTTGGTTGCGGCATTCGCACCCGTGCGCCATACCTTCCCGTATGCAACAAGGTCACCAAAGACCTTGCGTCCACGCATCGACGGACGGCTGTAGGTGATCTCGATCTTCGATGTCGAAAAATCCTGCGAGATCGTTGCTGTTGGGCTCAGCGCCGGCAGCTTCAGCTCCTGAGCACTGACCATTGAGGTGATGAAAAGAAGGCAGAGGATTTGCATCATAGATCGCATGGTGTTCTCCTGTTTAAAACATCGTTCTCGTCATTGTCATCAGTCATCAGTCATCAAGGATGGATTCCCGCTTTCGCGTGAATGACGATGGTCGTCATTCCGTACTTCAGTAATTCCGTAACTCCGTAATTCCTTCCTCAATCATCTCGCACCAGATATGCCCAATCATGATGTGGCACTCCTGAATGCGGGCGGTAACCAAAGATGGGACCACAACCGCATGATCACATAACTCTTTCAGGACGCCGCCGGTTCCACCGAGGAGACCGATTGTGCGCACACCGCGATTACGAGCTTCCTCCACGGCGAGGACAACGTTCTTCGATGTGCCGCTTGTGGAGATGGCGATAAGTACGTCACCCGAGTCTCCAAATGCCTCGATCTGACGGCTGAAGACACGGTCAAAGCCGTAGTCATTGCCGCCTGCCGTCAGAACGCTGCTGTCGGTCGTTAGAGCTAGGGCTTTGATCGCCCGACGGTTCACGTCGCTGCGAAGGCGCACGACCAGTTCTGCGGCGATGTGCTGACTATCGGCAGCGCTTCCACCGTTGCCGCAGAGCATGATCAACCGATTAAGATTGGCGCATTGGGCAAGAACTGCTCCGGCTGACCGAATTGCTTCCGTCTGTTCGTGCAGCAGCCTCTCTTTGACGGCGATCGAATCGCGAATAATGCCTTCAATGGCATCCGAACGGGACTGATTCATCTGGCAAAGCTACTGGAGATTTGTCCATTTTTGTCAACCACTCACATGCCTGAACAGATCCCCGTATGAATCTCGAAGAGTACTTCGCCCCCTACCGCAAGAATGTCATCGGCATCGATGCGGAATTCGAGTCGCCCAATGGCCGCCGGCGAGTCATCTATGCAGACTGGACTGCGAGCGGAAGAATGTATCGTCCGATCGAAGAACGCATGCTTTCCATGGTGGCCCCGTACGTTGCCAACACACACACGGAAACGTCGTTCTGCGGCACAACCATGACGCGTGCTTATTCCGAGGCGATGCGCACGATCCGACGTCACGTGCACGCTGCAGAGTCCGATGCGGTGATCTGCTACGGATCGGGCATGACGGCAGTGGTGAATAAGCTTCAGCGCATGCTGGGTCTGCGCCTGCATGAGCGGTTCCGTTCCTCGGTGACGATTCCCGAACCGGAACGTCCGGTGGTCTTCATCACGCACATGGAGCACCACTCTAATCAGACCTCGTGGCTAGAGACCATCGCCGAGGTGCGAATCATCAGCAGCACCGCAGATGGACTGGTAGATCTTGATTCACTTCGTGCACTCTTGGATGAATATTCCGAGCGTCCACTCAAGATCGCCGCCATCACCTCGTGCAGTAACGTCACCGGAATCATAACGCCATACCATGACATCGCTGAGACAATGCATTCGGCAGGGGGCTACTGTTTCGTTGACTTTGCCTGCAGCGCCCCCTACATCGCCATCGATATGCATCCGGCCGACCGACCGCAGGCCTCACTGGATGCGATCTACTTCTCACCACACAAGTTCTTGGGTGGTCCCGGCACGAGTGGTGTTCTGGTGTTCAACACGGCACTCTATACGAGCTCCGTCCCTGACAACCCCGGCGGTGGAACTGTGGCCTTTACCAACCCATGGGGCGTTCACCAGTACCTTGATGACATCGAAGCGAGAGAAGACGGCGGCACTCCGGGCTTTCTGCAGGTGATGCGCACGGCTCTGTGCATGCGTCTCAAAGAGCAGATGGGCGTCGAGAACATCCTTGCCCGTGAGCATGAGATCATGCAGATCCTATGGGACGGTGTTTCAAACGTGCAGGGTGTAAGGCTTCTGGCAGGACATCATCGTCGGCGTCTTGGCATCATTCCCCTGTGTTTCGACAACGTCCACTATAACCTGGCCGTGCGTGTTCTCAATGACCGGTTCGGAATTCAGGTACGAGGGGGCTGCTCATGCGCCGGTACGTACGGACATTACCTGCTGAATATCTCGCCCGATGACTCTCACACCATACACTGCGAGATCGTCAGCGGCAACGTGCAGACGCGTCCAGGATGGGTTCGCATTTCTATCCATCCCACCATGAGTAATGACGAGGCCCACGAGATAGCGAGAGCTGTGCGCTGGATTGCTGAGAATCACGAAGAGTGCAATAGCGCCTATGCGGCCATCGCAGACTCGAACGAGTTTGAACTGGTCAGGTCAGCCCCCTGCGAATCGATCGATGTTGCCTCGTGGTTTGCAACGATCTGAGCGCATCATCACTTCTGCGTCACTACTGCGGCAACTGTAGCGATGATATTGCCTTCTTGAAACGGGGCTCATAGACGGCCCAGTTCGTTCCCGTGCACTCGAACGTGTACGTGAAGACCTCTCCCTTGCGGGCGAGTATGGCTTCTGTGCGACGTTGTACTGGCGTGTTTTCGCGGAACTGGAAGTCGATCGTCCTGCGCATACCGCTCCATCCGTTGACTGTTATCGCCGAACTGTCGACGATCTTTCGCATGTGCGGCGTAAAGCCCTTCATTTGCGCTTCGATGAACTGGTCCCAGAAGCTGACAAGGAACGTCGCATTGTTGTTCTTCTCTTCGATCAGAAACGATGAGGTGATCTCACGTACCCACCGGAATGATCCACCAACCGAGAACACATCAGAGTCACTTTGCATCGGCTCAAGAGTTACGAACCAGTTAAGGGTCTTGCCATCATCACGAACGAAGGAGTTCCATGTTCGTGGCAGTGTGATTGAGATCTTGCCATCCAAACAGCTGAAGGTGCTATCGAGGACGCCGAGCGAATCCTGAGACAGAGCATAGAGGATCTTCTCGATACCGGACGTCTTGCAGGTTGACGGGTCGACAACGCAGAGCTGCTTCATGGGTTCGACCGCCTTGTCGAATCGACTCTGTTTGAAGTAGGCGATCGAGAGCAGGTACCATCCATTTCTCTCACCCGGCACCAGCTTCGAGAGCTTCTCACCGGCTGCAATCATCGTCGGCGCATCATCCAGCGACTGCGCCGCAAAGCCGAGGATCTCCCACCCTTCACGCGCCTGATCATTCACGCGCACGGCCTTCTGTGCCCACTCCTTGGCCTTTGCATAATCCTTGGCATTGAAGGCAACGATCGCTGAATCGACTTCGGTTGGACGTGAAGCGGCGGGCTGCTGTGCGTATGCATTGGAAGTGAATCCGACGGCCAGCACCGAGCAAAGAATGATGGAACGAAGCATGGTGGACATTTCCATTGGTAATGTTTAGAGGTTTGAGGTGCAAAAATATGTGATCAAAAATTGCTAATGTTGGCCGCGATGTATGCAAGGTCATACCGTTTTTTCACACCGCTAATTGGAGATGTAGCGTGACAAAGCAGGAAGTTTACGACGAGATGGTGCGCCTGTTCGGCGAGTTCACCACTGCTCACAACTCGAAATTCAAGAAAGATGCCGCCACAGCGCGCAAGGCCGCCAGCGCCCTGAAGAAGCTCATCACGCCGTATAATCAGGCGTCAATCGCTGAGGGCAAGGCCAAGTAAGAGCTCAACCATGTTTCTGTACCAAAAGCCCCCTTGCTGATTTTCACAAGGGGGCTTTCGTTTTTTCTTGGCAATCGCCCGTCATCGCTCGATTGGGAGCCATCGAAGCGGCGGGAGATGAGAGCCTTCTTGCGCTTCAATCATTAGCGACTGATCAGAAGCGGCACCCTAACCCTACGAGCAGATTGATCGATCTGTATCACATACGAACCTTGCGGCAGCGAGGCTGTATCGACTGACCAAACTGCACAACCTGCCTTCACTGGTATGGATGCAACCGTCCGACCTGAAACGTCAATGATCGAAATCGTTGCCCGGTCTCTTAGCGGTTCAGCTGTTTCCACGGTCACATACTGTGATGCCGGGATAGGATAGACTCTGAAGGTTGCCGATGACGACTGATCCTCAGCGACATCCGTTGTTGTATCTGGCCGGATACTCAAATTGAACGTCTGGTCGGCAAACAACGTATCGCCAACGACCTTCGCGCGTATCGTGATTCTGTGCATCCCAATGACAGGTGCAGGCCACTCCAGCAGACCAGCCGGCGTCAATGACATACCGGCCACAGAATCACGGAATGTGAGTTCAACGCGTTTGGTAGAATCCGTGCACATGGCATTAACCTTGAACGAATACGGTTTGCCTTCTGTGCCCGGCGGGAGGTTAGCAGTAGTGAATGTCACTCGCGTTGCATCACTACTTCCGATCGTCAACACATATCGTTGCACAGCGTTAACCGTGTCTCCGTTCACCGTTGCTCGAATGGCGATGTTGTACGTTCCTAGTGCGGGCTTCGCCCAAGTAAGCTGACCCTGACGGGACAGGTTCATACCTGCGACGGAGTCAACCATACGGTATGAAAGAAATCGCGTCGTGTCTGAACACCTTGCACGCACAGCATACGCATAGGTAACTCCCTCATATCCGGTGGTCACCGGGGTTGACGTGAATGTTACCGTCAGCGGCGGCGTAACGGTGAGCTTATACGTTTGCTGCGCACCATAGTTCTGTCCGTTCACCACCATGTATGCAGCCAACGCCACGTCGTACGCTCCAGCAGCAGGAGTTGCCCATGTTACTACTCCGGTTGTGGCATTGATCGTCAGTCCAGCAGGCCCACTCGTAACCGCAAATGTGACAGGAGACTGAACATTCGAAGCAACGCGTGACGTGTAAGTGTATGGGGTCCCTTCACGCGCTGTCCGCACCGGTGTGGACATGAAGGAAAGCGTCGGCACATTACCATTATCGACAACGACGTACTGCCCCATTTCACCCTGGTCAGCATGGCGCGCATTTTGGCAATGGAAAACGTATGCCCGAGTGCTGTCCGGGAAGTCATCAAACTTGGCAATGACACGCACTGTTTCACGATTTCGAACGAAAACAACATCCTTCCAACCGGCTTCTTCAGGTCTGGATGCCTGACCGTTGCGTGTGAGGATGTTGAACTGTACTCCGTGAATATGGAGTGGGTGCGAGAAGTTGCCAGTGTTGCCGATCTCCCATACTTCGGTGTTGTTGAGACCAACCTTGAATTCAATCGAATCCGGATTGTAGAACTTCCGGTTATACATGTAGGATGTTGGTGTGCCTGTTGCCAAGACACTATCGGAGATCGTGATTCGACGATTCACGAAGGCGTCAGCTTCCTTCAGTGGTGGAACGATTGCAAGCTGCGTCGGTATCGCCGTGACCGGCTTTGCAGTTGGATCGCCGACAACAACATTTAGAATGTCGAAATCCGCGCGCGCCAGGGCGTTGACAAATGGTCCCGTCTGCGTGCGTTCTCCTCCCGAGATGCTCTGCGGCAAGAAGCTGTTAAACGCTCGTAGCTTTACGCTCTTTCCCTTGTCAGCAGAGAAATTCACCACAATCTCGATTCGTTCTCCCGGTGACAGGAAGTATCTCGTCAGCTCGACAGGCGCATTGAGAAGTCCACCGTCACTTGCGATGACGGAGAACTTTCGGTTGTCTCCAAAACCGAGGAAATAGCATCGTTCAGTATTCGCGTTGAGGAGTCGAAATCGCACAACTTGGCCGGGGACATTGCATTGGGCGCGAATCACTCCGTTGACCTGCATTGAGTCGCCATATGCTCTCACCGCTATCTGTCCTTCTGCAGTAAATGCACGGTCGCTCAAGACAAGCGGAATATCATCGACTCCGTATGTGCGCGGAAGATCAAGCTTAGCTTCCTCGTCGTCGCGAACGATGATCATGCCTCCAAGCCCCTTGAGAAGCTGTTCCTGTGCTTTGGCATGCAACCCTGGACGGTACCAGTATGTACCGGCACTGTTTGTCACTTTCCATGAGGATTTCCACGAACTCTTTGGGGCTATTCGCTGCTTTGGACCTCCCACCATTTCGGCGGACATCTTGAATCCATGCCAATGCACGGCCGTAGTATCCGAGAGGTTGTTCGTGACATTCATCGTAACGGTTTCGCCCTTGCGGACGAATAGCGTCGGGCCCCAAGAGCCACGTCCCGTTTGCTGCGTGTTGAATCCTGCTGTTTCAACGGCAGAGGATGGCCCAAGCCACTTCTCCACTCCCCTTTCCATCGTCAGATTGAACTGTGAACCGGCTATGGTATCGGGAATCCACAATGGATTGTAGTTCTGCGCAAAAACCTCCGTCGAAACCAGGAGTGTGATAGCACAGAGGAGCGTCGTGATCTTCATTTTGCATCCTGGGGTGATATGGCATGCAAATATGCCCACGACACGGCATTGGTTCCAGGTAACCCGCAAAACATTTTACACCTGCGGAACACGCTACCAGACAAGGACCGATGTAGATAGAACCTGACCCTGATCCGATGCAAGGCGCACAACGTATGCTCCGCGTGAAAGCTGAATCTGCTGATCGAGTGCGGACGTTGCAATAGTCTGACCGAGCATTGTGACCAGTTCGACGCGAGTCCATACTCGTGCCTGCGAATCTCGAACGACCAATCGTCCGGACGATCGGTCATACCAAACATCAGGGGTCGTGTTTTTGAGCTGTTCGGCAACGGTCACCAACCGGCCATCCCACACATCGGTCTCCCAGATGCCCCTTCCCCATGTACATGCACGGAGCTTGCCAAATTGCTCCAGCAGCTCAAGGTCCATGACAAGGGTATTTGGAAGCCCCCTGTCGAAGAGCGCCCACGTATTCATGGTGTCGTTCCGAACATACACATCGGTACGACTCCCAACATAGATCGTATGTAGCGGATCTGATGCAAGCGCGACGCTATGGTAGGAAAGGGGCTTCGGCAGATTCGCGGTGATGTCCACAAAGCTAGCACCCGCGTTCTGCGATCGGAACACGCGTCCGCCACTACCGAAGCCTTCAAAGACTACAACGATGTCGCGATCATCGTTAGGGCGAACTTCGACGTCAGAGATCGACGACTGTGGTTTCGTTATAACGGTATCGAGTGACGTCAGGCGCTTCCATGTCTTGCCTTGGTCATCGGAGCGGCTGCATCGACCACCTTGCGATACAACAATTGCATTCCTGTTTGCCGGGGTTATCGCGATGCGATCAATGTTCTCTCCGGTTCCGATAGAGTCCGTAAGCTTCACCCAGGTCAGGGCTTTGTCCTGAGTGAACCACAGCTCCTGATAGCCGATGTACATTCGCTCGGGTCTATCCCGGTCCATCACGAATGGCGTGTACCAGTTCCCCTCACGTTTATACTTCGGTGCGCACCAGTCCCAGCGCTCGCATTCATCCGTAGTCTTGAAGAGCGATCCGCCGATACCCTCAGAGTAGACGATGTCCGGGTTGTCGTGGTCCACAGCGCACATCATGGCGTCTCCATGGAAGATTCCGTGCTTCCATCCAGCTGGCTCAGGCGATGAGCGATACTGGCCCGTATTATCCTGCGAACCTGTCATGATGTGTACAGTATCGCGCTGTGCATTGTGCATGTCGTAGTATTCGAATGCACAGATTGTTCGGTTCAGATTCTGCCAAACGGAATCGCCCTTTCGACGGCGCCATACGCCGCCGTCGTTACAGTCATAGATGGCTCCGTCGGCATCCCAACGCGTGCACCAGTGATCGCAATGAACGGTCTTTACCGTATTCAATGTATCCCAATGCTTTCCACCGTCACGACTCACCCAGTGCTCATAGGACGATCCGTAAATAGTGTTAGGTTCTAGCGGATCAACAGCAAAGACATTGAAGTATATCGAGGTGTCCTTGACGAACGTCCAGTGCAAGCCGGTATCACGCGAGGTGTACACGTATGCCGGCACCCAGTCGTCATGCACCAGTGCATACACCAGTGAAGGATCAGCCGGCGATGCCCGGATATATGTCCGGAAGCCCTTTCTGCCCGTCATTCCACTATCGATACGAGTCCAGGTAAGCCCCTTGTCTGTTGACCGAAAGAACATTCCATTGCTGGCGTTACCATCGCCATTTCCGGCAAACAGAATCCGATGATCTGTTGGATGACGGTCGAGAGCATCAAACCACATCCCTTGGAACGAAAGCTTCCACGTTTTTCCGGCATCCGTGGTGGCATAAATGCCATTATTCGTTACAGCCACAACATTCGACACATCGGACGGATTGATGCTGATGGAGCGGATTCCATAGAAGCCCCCTCCATCGTTGATCGGCTTAGGAAACAGAGCTGCCCAGCGCGACCATGTCTTGCCGGCATCGGTGGTCCGATAGATACCGTGCGATGTATACGTCCACCTCCACGAATCGCCGGTGGCAACATAGATCGTTGCCGTGTCCTGAGGGTCATATACCACATCCGACACGCCCGTAGTTGGGAGCGCATCCGTGATCGGGAGCCACGATTCACCACCGGTAAAGCTTTGCCAGAGGCCGCCACTAGCCGTGGCCATGACCATCGACTTCGTATTCTTCGGATTGATGGCAATCGCCGACGTGCGACCAGAACCAGCCATATCGGTAGAGTAGAACGGCCCAAGATTTCGCCATTGCTGCGGCGCTGACCACACATCAAGGGGCTGATACTGCGCACCGTCAATCCCATCAGGCTGCCAACTTGGCGTCACTCCGGGAACCGGTACATGCTGCCGTTCCCACTGATCACGGTCGATTCGACCATGACCATCCGGCATAAGTTCTCGCACGCCGAATTGTGCGAAGAGACTGATCGTTGGAATTACAGCGCAGAGCGCTGCGATGACGAAACGATTGAAAGTTATCACGGACTGCCCCGCTTTGAACCTATGGTAAAGGACCCCTACAGCACAGGTGAATATACAACCATGAAGCAGCGGGCGAACATACAAGATGCCTGCGGCGGATTCGCTAAATCCGGTAGATTCGTCGCATGCGCTGGATACTGCTGATCTGCGGACTGCTCTTGGCAACCGCTCCGCCCCTTTCCTCCGTCATCCTCATGATGCCCATCGTGCCGGGTGCTCAGGAACTCGATGCCGTTCCGTGGGCATTTTTCTTCCACGCCTGGAGGTGGGCATTCTATCTCGTCGGAACCGTTAGCGCTGCCTATGGTGCCTACGAATGCTGGCAGCAGGGGCGTTGGTATGGTCGGGCAGTTCTGATCCTGGCAATGCTCATTGCCACGGCCATTCACGTTCTCGTTGCGACAAAGATGTCGGCCGAGGCCATGTTCAACGAACCCGAAACGGTTGTCCGCGAGCGCTTAATCGCTGGACGTTTGAATGATGAAGGCGTGATGGTCGTTGAGCGCAATGGTGTTGTTGCGGCCTACCCCATTGACCTGGTTGCGCATCATCACAAGGTCATTGATACGGTAGGGGGCGAGCAGGTACTCATCACCTACTGCACCATGTGTCACACAGGGCGCGTCTTCTCACCAATTGTGGATGGGAAGCTCGAGCGATTCCGCCTTGTTGGAGCAAACTACTATAACGCCATGTTCGAGGATGCCACTTCGGGATCCTGGTGGTATCAGGCCACAGGAGAGTGCGTTGCCGGACCTCGCCGAGGCATGGCGCTCAAGGATCTCCCCTACGAGCAGATCGATCTGCATGATGTACCGCAGAGATACGAAGAGGCGTATCGGCGCGGACTCGTATCAATCATGAGGTCCGACCCTTCGACGGGCGATCGCGGAGACTGGTCGAAAGGGTTTTCGAAGTGGACAGGCGACGAAGGTGATTCCGTGACCCGTCGAACATTGGTTCTTGGAGCGGTAGTGCCGGGGCTAACTCTCGCCTACCCCGTACGAGATCTGTGCCAACGTCAGCATTCGGACTCCATACTGACCGATACCGTACAAGGACACATCGTAACCATCGTTGGAAACTCCTGTCGCGGCAACGGCTACCGTATCAGCATCGATGGACGCCCCGTGCAGGTGCATGCCGACGCGTGGCATGCGTGGAAGAAGTTCAATCCATCGACCCTGCTGCGTCGACTTGGGCATTAACGGCCTTCCACGACTAAAACGGTCGGACGGTCACACATGTTAAACCTGTGTCATCGATGTGTGGTCTTCCACGTTCCCATGGCCAGCGTTCCCATGGCCAGCGTTCCCATGGCCAAGGCCATGGGCTATTATGCGGGAGAACGTCATTCCGTCAACATCGCGTTCCCATGGCCAAGGCCATGGGCTATTATGCGGGAGAACATCATTCCGTCATTCCGTCATTCCGTACCTCCGTCACTCGTCACTCGTCTCTCGTCTCTCGTCACTCGTCACTCATCTCTCGTCACTAGTCACTATGCACCTCATCCTTCTTCTTCTCGCTCTTGCTGCGCCGCTAAGCGCGCAGAACTACAATTTCTCGGCTGTGGACCAGACACTTCAGGATTCGCTGTCCGTGCTTGGAGGAACCCGCGAAACGGACTTTGGCGGAGCGTGCCTGCTGCTCTGGAAGGATGGCCGGCTCATCTATGAGCGGTCAGTAGCCCTTGCTGGCAAGACGATGTCGAAGTCGCGTCTCATCCCCATTGCTTCGGCATCGAAGTGGGTCTCGGGTTCCGTGATGACGGCACTGCTTGAGAATGGGACGTTGAATCTTGACGATTCCGTAGCACAGTATATTCCGACGGCCAAGGGCGACATGCGGCGCATGACCATTCGCCAGCTGTTTTCGTTCACCTCTGGACTTCGCGGCAATGCAGGCCCCATAACACCCTGTGTGGAGGATGTGAACTGTAAACTCACGCTTGCCGAATGCGTCGATAACATCCTGGCCGGCACGTTGGCCACGCCACCGGGTAGCTTTCTGAATTATGGCAGTGAGGGCATGCAGGTAGCCGGACGAATGGCCGAGGTGGCTTCGCAGCTGCCCATAGGGTCAGGCTCATGCTGGGATTCGCTGTTTACCACCACCATCGCACGTCCACTCGGATGGACGCGCACTTCTTGGGATATCCGAGGCATCTACGACACGGACAATCCACGCATCGACGGTGGCGTCTGGAGCACAGCCGAAGAGTACATGCGCCTGCTTGTGATGATCCTCAACGATGGCGTCTACGAAGGCAGGCGTGTGCTTGGCTCGGCGTGGATCGACTCGATGCTCACCGATCAAACTCGTGGCGCCAAGATCGGATACTCTCCATACATGGGCATCGCATTGAGTGATCGTAACACTCGGTACGGCATCGGCGTATGGCGCGAGCGTATTGACTCATCAAATGACACACTCATTGAGGGGGCTTCCCAGGGCCGGTTCGGCTTCAGTCCGTGGATCGACTTCGAACGTCGCTACTGTGGCGTGCTGGCCGTGAAGTCCAGCAGCGTTGTCGATATCTACCCCACCTACATGAAGCTTAAGCAGCAGATCCGCGCTGCACTCGACTCCGTCACCTCCGTAGAAGGCGATTCCGGCGATGGCGAATGGATACTCGAAGCCACCTATGATGTGCTCGGGAGATCTGTTGATTCGTCAACAACGGGACTAACGCTACGCGTAGAACGAAAGGGAACATGCGTGCGGACAGTCACCAGCATTCGCTAATGGTCGGAACATATTCACCCTCAATGACCTTACTCGTTGCGGTTGGGTAAGCAGTTTTTTCAGCAACGGTAGTGCCCGCGGAGCGGACTACACACCAAGTCTGCCTTCTGAATCACTTCAGTAACCACAACGCATAAATCGTCCCTCAGTACCTCTGTCCCTCAGTACCTCTGTCCCTCTTCTCGAGTCAATCGCTGTATAATCTCTCCATGCTGCGGATACATAGCCAGAAGCCCAGCTCGCGTGGCCAATTCGAAGTCTTCAAACTCAAAGCCAGGTGCTACCATTGCTGATACAAGCACATCTTGTTCGAGTGACTCCGCACCGAACCATGTTCCTGCCGGCAATACAGCGGCATGCATGAAAGGGGGCGAGCCAAGCTCAACATGCTCGTACCGTCCATCCGGATGAATGATGTGAACCACCACGGGTCCGCCCTCGTGCCAATACCAGATCTCATCGTTCGATAGCCGATGAAAGTTCGACACAACACCTACCGGCAAACAAAACCAGATTGACGTGGCTGCGCAGCGCGGCCCCCTCTCTGTAGGCACGGTGATCGACGATCGATAGTATTCGCGGTAATAGCCCCCTTCAGGGTGCTCGAGAAGGTTAAGCCGATCAATGATGTTCATGGTGTTCTTTTGAGCTTTGATCTGTATGGTGTGGTCTTAGCGACGAAGAAAGCGCCTGAGGGGCTGGTCAACAGACCCTCCTTCTCAATTGATAAATTCAACATAATCTATCTCAATCGAGAACGGCCCTTCCTTCTTCTCATCGGTCATGATGCCGAGGCGGACGACGTCTTTCAAGATTCCAGAGTCCATGCCACCACCGGTAGAACGGCCGATGACGTACTGCTTGAAATTCGCGAAGTACAGGATCACTTCTTCCCATGTGTCTGGCTTCGTGGAGGCGAATGCGCACTTGTAATTCGGCTGCATCCAGTTGCGGCTGTCTTCGAGTGTGAAGGCGAACTTCTGATTTACCGATTTGAACCTGATCTTGACGCCTTTGAATGCCGAAAGATCGAAAGCATGGAACCTGGTTCTGGTCGAGGAGAACCCACCAAAGTTCCTGAACGAGATTTCGCCCGTCAGCACAACGGAATTGGTTGTGTATGTGAGATTCGATTTGGTAACGCCACCCATGACGTTATCGGACAGTAAAACCCACTCCTGACTTTTGTCAGGACCGTTGCCGAAATCGATCTTCATTGGTTTCTCGGTTGTACCATTGAAAAGCAGCATAGAGATCAGTACGAGTGTGGCGATCATTGGACTACTACCTCTGTTGTTTCTATTGCTTCACGAGCGAGCGGTTTCGAACTACTCCGCCGGCGAACCGTGCTCGAACGACGTAAGACCCCTGCGAAACATCATGCATGTCGACTGTGATCGTGTTCACACCAACGCCATTAACAATCTCTCGTCCAAGCAGGTCATAGATACCAAGGTACTCCATGTACTGGTCTGCACGGACCGTCAGCTGATCCGAGACCGGGTTGGGATAGACCTCCAAGGATTCTTCGGGTGAGTGATCACCAACGCCAGTGGGCCCTGCATAGGTGTACACGGTGATCTTGTCGGTGCTGGCACCACCATTGTTGATGAGATAGATCTTCATGCCATCAGGTGAGACGGCAATGTCTCGCAGACGACCGTTGGTATCCTGATCACCAGAAAAATATCTGCGCGGGTTAGGCCTTTCGCTCGTGCCTGGAAGGATCGAACGACCATCAGGACTCAGGGCAAACTGATAGACTTCTTTATCTGTATCAACGCCATCTTTAAGCGTTACAACAAGAAGCGAGTTTTTCCATCCCGGAATCGCATCCGATGCGTAATACACCCCATCAGAAGGGGCGACGGTACACCAGTCGAGATACTTGTCTGTCGTTGGCTGAGGGGCAGCACACCAGCTCCACAATGGATCCTTGAGTGCGTCATTGGCAATCAGGGGATGGGGCTTGTAGTCCCGCACAAACGCGGCTTCGCCCGGATAGTTATCATCTGCGCTGTGTCCACGAACATCCTTCCATCCGTAGTTCATGCCAGGCTCGAGTACGTTGATCTCATCATCTGTCCGGTCGCCATGTTCAATTCCATAGAGCACATTTCCGACGGAATTATAGACCAGGCCTTGCGGATTGCGATGTCCGCGCGTGAACATCGAATTACCGGGTATCGGATTGTCGTCGGGAATGCCCCCATCGATCGTGAATCGGTGGAACTTGCCATTCGCATACGCAGGATCCTGTGCATACGTGTTGGGGTTGACAGCCGGAGCGGGATAGCACCCGGGGTCATTGTCATCTGACAGTCCGCCATCGCCGGCAGCGTAATAGAGGAAATCCTTCCCTGCCTGCCGAATAGCCAGGAGGCGACCACCGGGATGGTCGTAACCGCTGGGAAGCCCCTTAACAAGATCGACTGCATCGACGACGGACTTTGATGCCGCATCCCACGTGAGCCGCACGATCTTGAACCGCGTCATCGGTGCCGATGACGACCCGTGATTCGAGGAATAGACGTAGTAGATGAAGTTGCTGCCTGCGGTGGGGAAATCCGGATGCAGAGCCAACCCCAACGTCCCCGCCGCAATGTTTGGACGATGACAATACGGATGGCGCTCGGATGAGTCACCCCAGGAATAGTCCTTTGCGGTAAAGACGATCTGCTTTTCGCCCGACTCCGGATGAACGCGGGCGACAACACCACCGGATTCACTGATCCAGAGATATCCGTCGGCACCGTACAGCATCTCCCATGGACGGATGAGCGGCGTCGGCAGTTCGCTGCGCACAAAGTCCTGAGCAATGATGCACTGGGCGGTCGCAAGAAGTAGGAACTGGCAAACGATTAGGAGGGACATCATAGTTGGAGTACTCGGTTTTCTCGAGCGCAAAGTACACGGATTTCGCGCTTACGTGGTGAGCGCATGAGAAAGAAACCGAGCAGAGTCTGACGATAGTCGTTCATCCGTGAAACAACGCCTCGCTTCATGGCACACGTCGCCCCGTCCGTCTATCAGCCTTGTACGTTCGCCGGCCGCAGCTCAGCCGGCATGTGCTCCATCGACCACCGATACATACTCTCAATGATCGGAAGAAGTGTACTTCCGTAGGACGTGATATTGTACTCAACTCGAGGCGGGATTTCCGGATAGATGACTCGCTCAATGATGCCATCGGCCTCAAGCTCTCGAAGCTGATTCGTTAGTGTCTGCTTACTGATCTCAGGGATGCTCCTCAGCATCAAGCTGTGCCGATTCCTGTTGGTACGGATCATGTATAGTATGGTCAGCTTCCACTTACCCCCGATGATGTTCATGCAATATCCAACAGGACAGTTGCGAGGAACGAAGTCTTTGGTCTTGCGCACGGACGGTTCTTCCATTAGTCTAAAAACATGTCCTAGGTGTTGCAATCGAAACTACAGCTGTATTTGCAACTAGGATCCTAGTTTGGCCCTCGAAAATTATCACCACTGCAAAAAGGAACAAACCATGAAGCTTCTCGAACAAGCCCGCATCGGCACACACGTGCTCAAGAATCGCCTAGCGATGGCGCCGATGACTCGCAGCCGGGCAAGCAGCGACGGCGTTGTAGGGTCATCAGTAGTGACCTACTACACGCAGCGATCAAGCGCTGGTCTGATCATCAGCGAGGCGATCAATATCAGCAAGCAGGCAACAGGGAGCCCCTTAACGCCAGGACTCTATACACAGGACCAGATCGAGGCCTGGCAACATGTCACCAAGGCTGTGCATGAACAGGGAGGCGTCATTTATGCCCAGCTGTGGCATACTGGCCGTGTTGGGCACTCACTCGTGAAAAATGGCGAACTACCGGTTGCTCCGTCTGCCGTTGGCATCACTGGCCAACAGCATTTTACCATGCAAGGGTTGAAGGACTATGAAACGCCGCGCGCGTTGGACGTTCATGAAATCGCGAGCATCGTGGGGGACTATCAGCAAGCAGCAAAGAATGCTATCGAGGCCGGTTTTGACGGCGTTGAACTCCATGCAGCCTTCGGTTACCTTCCAAACCAGTTCCTCGCCGAAAGCTCAAACCAACGCACTGATGGCTATGGCGGAAGTCACGAAAACCGCAACCGCTTTGTGATCGAGGTGATGCAAGCACTTGTCGCAGCAGTTGGGCCTGACAAAGCAGCTATTCGTATTTCCCCAACCAGCACATACAACGGCATTGCGCACCTCGATCCTACTGAACAGTTCACTATGCTTCTGCATCAAATGAATGAGATGCCACTGTCCTAAGTGCACATCATGAAGGTCCCCTTCTCAACCGACGCCTTTCCGCAATACCCTGCCGACGCAATCGAGACCTTTGGCAGTATCAGCCGACATCCGATCATTGCCAATTGCGGCTACACGCGCGATTCCGGCGAAGCGGAAATTAACAGGGGGCTTGCATCAATGATCTCCTATGGTTCTCTATTCCTAGCAAATCCTGATCTCCCTCGGCGCTTCGAACTCAATTCCCAGTTGAACGCACCCGATCGCGCAACGATGTATGGTGGAAACGACAGTGGGTACATCGATTACCCATTTCTTGGCAGCGAAGGAAACTGAACATGACTAACAAGGTGCTCGCAATCCTGACCATTCGCACGGAGAATCTGCCAGACAACTTCCAGGAGATCCTCATCCATGAACGGGAAGTCGTCGCGCAGTGGAAGCACGATGGGATTCTAGAACAGCTCTACCTTCGGCCAACGCGAAACGGAGCAGTTCTAATCTTTAACGGCGTCACTGAAGAACATGCGCGCCACTTGATGACTACCCTACCACTGTATTCATTGGCACTATCGGTTGAGATTCTGCCGCTGATTGCAAGCGAGTCGTGATCATCCAAAGAGCATACTTGCTTTGCCAACGAGCTGTATTGCATTGTTTCGAATACGCCTGAATTCGACGAAAGACGTCGATTCATCCTAGCACGACAAAAAAAGCCTTCGCTTCTTTCAAAGCGAAGGCTTTTGAGTTTTGTGTGCTCCCTCGGGGACTCGAACCCCGGACCCACTGATTAAGAGTCAGTTGCTCTAACCAGCTGAGCTAAGGAAGCCCGCAAAGATACGGGCATCGAAGAAATCTGCAAGGGGCTTTACAGCTGATTAGCGCTGCGGAACGAACAATCCAGCCGGCTGACCATCCACAGTAAGCAAATGAGGAATGATGGCAAATGTGCTGGTGTCAATGAGGATTGGCTGGGCCTGAGAAGACTCGCAGCGGCGCGTGAGAACGTTCTGTCCACGGACGTTCCGGATCTCGATGATGTGTGTGCCGGCGGCAACCTCAACGATGATGCTCCCTGGCAGCTGACGTAGCAGGGGATACTGACGTGCGTTCTCTTCAACACCGCTCACAACAACGGAGCGCGGCTCGCTTGTTGCCGGACAGCCCCCTTCATCAGCGCGCGTGGTGGTAACACGATAGCGTCCGGTGCGGCGTGCCACATGCACACGCTCAGTGGCGCCGGCAATGTCTGCACCGTCAACAGACCATTGGTAGGTATCGGCCGGAGTGGAAGTCAGCGTATCGGCATCACCGGAGATCGTCGGTACGGTGGCGTTGTACCTGCGCAGTGAGAACGAGACGGTGTCAGATGTGACGGGACATGCGAGTGAATCACGAAGGATCATCCGTGCATAGAGCTCATACCTACCAGCCTTCGTCAGACGTATCTCGCGCGTGGTGTCGCCTGTGCTCCAGACAATCCCACGAACGCGATCAACATCGCCAAGGAGTGTGGCAACCATCCGTCCCTTGCCATCACAGAGGATGGAATCACCGGAAATGCCGATCGTAATGGGAGGCACATCGACAAGGTCAATTGATGCACGGGCAGTCACCGAACCACATCCTTGCGTACTGGAAACCTCGACGGAGTAGACACCTGCACGGCGGACAACGATCTGGTCTGAGGTCTCGTTGGTTGACCAGCGAACGCTGAGAGGATTGAAGGCAGAGGCATTGCTCGCCGCGCGCAGAAAGATGGAATCTCCCGGACACATACTGCGTGCCCCTTTGATCTCAACCTGTGGACGCGGGATGACAGAGATGGATGTATCGAGACGGGTCGTACCAAAGCAGGTCGTTCGCATGGCAGAGATCGTCAATCGCTCGCCCCGCGCAATGGCGACGTACTTTTTGCCACGAGCACTGTCCGGCAGCCAGAGCACATCTCGTGGATCACCCAGGTACTCAACACGGATAGTGTCGTTCACGCAGTAGGTGGAACGGTCAAACTTCAGCTCCGAAGATGCTAGCGGCAGCATTGTGGTTTGCACCTGCGTGTTTTCGATCACACGAGAGAAGTCATCACTACGATCAAGAAATGCACTCACATACTTCCAGCACCGAGCAAACTGCGCCTCGCGGCTGATCGTGGCCTTACAGTTCAGCTCACCAAGGTTGCAGGTGGAGTTGGCATCAGCAAACTGACAGTGGCTTGCACCGGGGATCACGGCAAGTACCTTGCATGATGCGGAAAGCTTGTCATAGATCGGCTGCACGGTTGAGGCAAGGGGCGTCACACAGTCCACCCCGCCGGCAAGGATCAGTGTCGGACAAGTTACTGATGCTGCTGCAGCTGATGAGCTGGGGTTGGTCTCAGCAGGTGCAAAGGCGATGACTCCACCGAGTGTTGAGGTACCCGACTGTAAAAGCGACTTAGCAGCGAGAAACGTTGCGCCCCCTCCCATGGAATGTCCTGCGAGGATGGTCTCGTCGCGGATGTGTCCTTCCCAGATTGACCCCTTGCGTTTGCCCTCGCGATGCATGTAAGCAACGGCAGAGACCATGTCGAGGGCAAAATCGTTATGGTTGGGAAAGAGCCCGGATCCGGTTTCTGGGAGCACGACGATGTAGTTGCCCTTGTGCTGACAGATCGTTGTGCCGAGGGTCTTGTACGCCGTTACCGGCATCTGATAGCCATGGCCTACCACCACAACGCCGAAGGTTGGGATGTTCTTCGTGCCCGTACCAACAAGTGGCCGATTGTCTCCGCTTGCCGAATCAGCGGCATAGATGATCGTGATGGGAATGTCCTTCCCCCTCGCAGTATCTCGAAACGTCACACGGATACGGCCCTCGTAGTAGGGGGCTGCAAAGGCTACGACGGCAGCTGAGGAAGCTACAAGGAATGCAAGCAGGATGTGTCTCAGCATCCGAGCAAACGGGATGGTGACGCCGAAATCAAATGACCGTTGAAGATACGGCCTGTGTCAACAGTCGTCAGAATTCAATGATGATACCGAGCGTAGGCTGAACAAGGCGTGAGCCGTTTTCAATCAACACCGGCGTGGCATTAGCACCGTCAATGCGAACTGGTTGGCCATCGGTGGAGGCCCAACCAGCGTTGTCTTCTGTCCGGGTGAAGGTGTATCCAGGAACTGCCGGCTGTGTGGCGCCAAGCAGATTCTGGACGTCGATGAAGATGTCGAGAGACCATGACTGGAACGACCATTTCTTATCGACGCGAATGTCAAGCTGACGAAACGGTCCGAGACGCAAACTGTTGAGACGAGTATTGTCAAACACACCATTACCCGTTGTGAGGTACTGAAGACGGGACTGTGCTGTGTCATACGGTGTGTATGGCGAGCCACCTGCAAAGCGGAACTTGCCCCCGAGTTCCCATCCGTCTCCGAGCTTGTATCCAACAATTCCGGAAACAAGGTGTCGGAAGTCCCAGGCCGAAGGGACGTACACGTCAGGACTAAATCGACTGGTGAACTCGCTAAACAGCAGCGTGTACGAGACCGTGGTGAACCAATTCTCCGTCAGCTTTTTCTGAAAGAACAACTCCATGCCGTAGGCGCGCCCCTTACCATCGCTGGTCACAGGCTCGTTTCCGATAGCTCCAAAGGTGATGCCCTTGTTTGCCAGCGAAACACCGTCAACGTTTGAGACAGGATAGTTATCGTAGGTCTTGTAAAACGCCTCAGCAGTGATGCGGATACTTGGGTCGGGAACGTACTCGACGCCTATGACTGCGTGATTCGTTCCGATGTAGGCCACGCCTTGATTCACGAGGGCATTGGTACTGTCGCGATACCCGAGAATGGTGTACTGGGGCATCTTGAAATACCGACCGGCCGTGGCGTTAATACTCCATGCCGAGTCTACGACAAATGTCATCGATGCCCGTGGCGAGAGTGTTCGCCAGAATTCGTTGCCGGTGGTCGTGAACGTATTGCCATCGAATCGCACGCCGGCCGTAAACTGCAGTCTATTGTTCAGTGCGCTTGAGGCCATATCCGCATAGGCACCGTAGCGACCAAAACGCAGATCTGACTCAAACTGCACTGCCGGCAGTACCGGAGAGAACTTATTGAATGTCGTATTGGTGTACCGTACCAACTGACCCTGCACACCAGTCTTGAACTTCAGCTCGCTCGTAATCAACGAGTATTCGGCACGGAACTTATTCTCGATCTCCCACGACGTGAGCTTGAACACGCGAGCTGATTCGTCATCATTTTTACCATCGGCAAACTTGTCGAGGGTATTATCGAACATGTTTCGACTCAACGACACAAAGAGTTGTCCATTCCCGATCGCGCGACGCAGCGAAGCACCAATGGTGTAGTTCCATTGATTGACGATCGGCGCCGTTCGGAAAGCATACTCCTTTTCAGGCGTCGATTGCTTTGGGGCAGCAAATCGGAAGTCGTCAATGGCACCTACTCCAAGAACTGACAGCGTTGTCTTCTCGTCGAGCTTCGTGGTCGTCTTGAACTGAAAGTCCCAATAGTTCGGACGAATTGGAAGGTCGAGAGCTTGGAAGAGGAGATCGAGATAGCTCCGACGCGCAGAGGCGATGAACGTGGTGTTATCCGATAGTGGACCATCAAACGTTAGGGCGGTCTCTGTGCCGCTTACACGGATGTTCCCCTGCAGACGCTCGTTGTTTCCGTTCTTTTGTTTCACCGCAATAACCGACGACAGGGCGTTGTCATAACCGCTCCCGAAGGACGAAGAGCTCAGGTTCACATCTTCGATGAAGGCAACATTGAGGATACCGGCCGGACCGCCCGCACTGCCCTGCGTTGCAAAGTGATTGATCTGGGGTATCTCAATGCCATCGAGGTAGTAGACGTTCTCGCTTGGTCCGCCCCCTCGAATCGTAATGTCATTGCGAAAGCCTGCTCCGCCCGTTGCGCCCCCTACCCCCGGCAGCGCCTGGATGGCCCTTGAGATGTCGAAGTTGCCGCCCGGATTACTGCGTATCTCTTCAGTGGTAAGACTCTGCACGGAAAGGGGCGTTTCGGAGCGCTTACCGAAGGTTGTCGCTTCCACAACAATCTCTTTCGACTCCGTAAACGTCGGCTCAAGCTCCACCGTCAAGCTCACAACGTTGCCCGAGGTGATGACGGTGTTGAACAGCGACTTCGTCTTGTACCCGACGGAGCTCACCACGATGGTGTACGACTTCGGAGGAATGTTCTTGATGGTGAACTCCCCCTTGGTGTTGGTGAACCCACCAAGCTTTGTGCCTTCAATGCGCACCGTGGCGCCAACGAGCGCCTCCTGTGTTGCGGAGTTCTTAACGCTCCCGGTGATCGTACCGGTTGATTGCGCTGTGAGATTGATCGTTGAGCTTGCCAGTAGAGCAAGTATGAAGAGCCACGTTAGACGCATCATATTCCTGTGCAGATGTTGTTGTGCAGAGCCGACATAACGAATAAACAGGGTTGACAGGTTCCCATGTGTGACGCGTATTTCTCAGCTCTAAAAAAGAAACGGGAGCCGCGAACACCTCGCAACTCCCGTCCTTCTGTAATTCGGTAATTCAGTAATTCCGTACTTCAGTAACTCAGTACTTCAGTAATTCCGTAATTACTTCAACAAGATTCCGCCGCTTGAGGCGAACGCGCCGGCAAACACCAGCGAAATGATGGCCATCAGCTTGATAAGGATGTTGAGAGCCGGTCCCGACGTGTCCTTGAACGGATCACCCACAGTGTCGCCTACGACGGCGGCCTTGTGCGTATCCGAGCCCTTACCACCGTGAACGCCTGTCTCGATGTACTTCTTGGCATTGTCCCATGCACCACCGGAGTTAGCCATGCTGATGGCCAGCATCACGCCCACAACCAGAGAGCCAATGAGGAGTCCGGCAAGCATTTGCACACCAAAGAGGAAGCCGACGACAAGGGGCGAGAGGATCACGAGCAGACCAGGAGCGATCATCTCCTTGATCGATGCAGCCGTCGAGATGTCAACGCACTTGGCATAGTCGGCCTTGGCCTTGCCTTCCATCAGACCAGGAATGGTTCGGAACTGACGGCGGACTTCTTCGATCATGGCGAAGGCGGCCTTGCCGACGCTTTTCATCGTCATGGCGCTAAAGGCAAACGGCAGTGCGCCCCCTACCAGAAGTCCGGCAAGAACGTGCGGATCGGTGATAGCAAGGGCAGTGCCCTGAACCTTCGCACGCGTGAGGAATGCGCTGGTGAGCGCAAGAGATGTCAGCGCAGCCGAGCCGATGGCGAAGCCCTTACCGATTGCGGCCGTTGTATTGCCGGCTGCGTCGAGAGCGTCTGTGCGCTTGCGGATATCCTTGCCCATCTCGGCCATTTCGGCGATACCACCGGCGTTATCCGACGTTGGGCCATAGGCATCGATCGTAAGACCAACCGCAATCGTGCCCAGCATACCGATGGCTGTGAGTGCGATACCATACATGCCGGCAAACGAGTACCCCACCACAACGCTGATAGCAATGAGGAGCATTGGGATAACAGCAGAGTTGTAGCCGAGTGCAAGACCATAGATGATGTTCGTTGCCGAACCGGTCTTGGAAGCATCGGCAACTTCGCGCACGGGCTTGTAGCGGTGCGACGTGTAGAACTCTGTCACAAGACCAATGAGAAGTCCGGCAACAAGACCAACAGCCAGCGCCGTGAACACACCCATGCCGTTCACCAACACAGTGCCGACCATGAAGGATGTGGTTCCAAAGGCCCAGTTCGTAATCGGATACAGAGCAGCTAGCATGATGACCGTTGAGATGATGAGGGCGTTCTTCAGAGCCCCTTCTACTTTCTCTTCGCTTGAGGCACGCACAAACGGAAGAGCAAGGATTGACGCAACAATCCCAACGCCGTTAACAAGCATCGGGAAGAGGACGATGTTCATATTGGCAGCACCGGCGGGCATGGCAGCGTAGCTGGCAGCACCAATGACCAAAGCGGCACAGGTCGATTCTGCCACCGAGCCGAAGAGGTCTGCGCCCATGCCGGCGATATCGCCAACGTTATCGCCAACATTGTCGGCGATAACTGCTGGGTTGCGTGGATCGTCTTCCGGGATTCCTGCTTCGACCTTACCCACAAGGTCGGCCCCAACGTCGGCAGCCTTTGTATAGATACCACCACCTACACGACCGAACAGAGCCACAGCCGAACCTCCGAGACCAAAACCGGAGAGAATTTCCATCTGCACTTCGCGGCTTACACCAGGGAGCATCGCATCGATACCAAGCCACACGAGGATAAGGCCGACAACGGCAAGACCCGTAAGGCCAAATCCCATCACGGCACCCGATTCAAAGGCAACCGAGAACGACTTCTGTAGCGAAACGCGTGCAGCCGACGCTGTGCGAACGTTGCCCACGGTGGCGATCTTCATGCCGATGTAGCCAGCGGCAACCGATGTTGCTGCACCGCATACAAAGGCAAGTGCTGTGTGGGCTCCGTGGTCCACAGTGAAAAAGATCAGCACGGCAAACAGGGCCATAAACAGTCCGAGCACGCGGTACTCACGGCTCAGAAACGCCATTGCTCCCTCGGCAATTGCCGTAGAGATCTCGGTCAGTCGTGAGAGTTCTTCCGGCGAAGAAGCCCCATCCTCAACCTTCACCGACAGCACCCGCTGACGGAAGATGACGGCGACGATCAAGGCCAGGACGCCTAGACCTAGAATGATGGAAATGATCGACATGCAAATCCTTTCTCGTGTGAGACCAGTGAATGTTCGAAGATTTTTTTAACTTCGCATCCCCTTTGGGACGCTTAGCTCAGTTGGTTAGAGCGTTACGTTGACATCGTAAAGGTCACTAGTTCGAATCTAGTAGCGTCCACCACGACATTTGCCCCCGTAGGGCACAAAGATAGAAAGCCCGTCAATGTGACGGGCTTTTTACATTTTCACAGGAACCGGCGGACGATTACGGATTACTGATTACTGATTACTGATGACTGATGACTGATTACTGATGACTAATTACTGATTACGATTCACAACGACAGTCATCAGTCATCAGTCATCAGTCATCAGTCATCAGTCTTCAGTCTTCAGTCATCAGTCTTCAGTCATCAGTCTTCAGTCATCAGTCTTCAGTCATCAGTCATCAGTCATCAGTCATCAGTCATCAGTCTTCAGTCATCAGTCTTCAGTCTTCAGTCATCAGTCATCAGTCATCAGTCATCAGTCATCAGTCTTCAGTCTTCAGTCTTCGCTTAGCTCAGCTCGTCCAGCGTCAGCGACTTTGGACGAACGATCGGAGAAGCCATCATGCGGTTGACGACCATCTGCGAGCAGAGGCCGATTGCGCGGCTGACACCGAACATCACGGTGTAGAAATCGAACTCGGTCATGCCGTAGGCGTAAAGGAGCGAACCGGAACCTGCATCAACGTTTGGCCATGGGTTCTTGGCCTTGCCGTGCTCCTTGAGGATACCAGGCACGAGGCGGAAGATCTTGTGAACGATCTGGACGTTCTCGTCCGTAAGACCATGCTTGACGCCGAAGTCGTGGAAGGCCGTGAATCGCGGGTCTGTAACGCGCAGAACCGCGTGACCATATCCCGGGATGACCTGGCCGTTGCGCAGGCGGTTCCATGTGTACTCTGTCAGCTGTTCATCCGTTGGGACGCCACCAAACTGCTCGCGCACGTCCATGATGAATCGCAGACATTCCTGATTTGCAAGTCCATGCAGGGGGCCTGCAAGACCACACATGGCGGCTGAAACACTGTAGAACGGATCGCTCAGGGCCGAGCTGACAACGTACGACGTCATAGCGCTGACGTTGCCGCCTTCATGGTCCGAGTGAAGCACCAGATACAGGCGGATCAGTTCCTTCCACGATGCATCGTTACTTACGCCGAGCATGTGGGCGAAGTTGTTCGACAAGTCATTATCATCTGTCAGAGGTGCGATCACATCGCCCTTGTCAAAGCGAATACGATAGATCGCGGCTGCGATACCCGGGATGGAGCCCACAAGTCGTACGGCATCGTTGACCATTGATTGCCACAGGACATCCTTGCCTGCCCCCTTATCGTAGGCAGCACGGAATTCGCTTTCGCGTTCCATCGCCAGAAGACCTACGCTGAGCATCGCCATCGGATGCGAATCCTTTGGCATGGCCTTGAGCGTGTCCACAACGTACTGTGGAACCGCGTAGTACTTGGCGAAGATGGCGCTGAGCTCCTTGCGCTCGTCGTCCGTGGCGCGCTTACCCGTAACCAGCAGCCAGAACGTTTCTTCCGGCGTGATGTCGGTAAGCTCAAGGATTGGTGTGTTGCGGATGCGCAGACCTTCATCGGCCGATACGCTTGACGTATCGCAGACCAAAGCAGGTACACCGCGCATGCCACCGAGCACCTGTTCGATGGTCACACTCCCAAGCACGGTTTCACCACGCTCTTTCAGCAACGTGGCGCGCTTTGCACGTAGGGCTTCTGCTTGTGACGTAAGGTTCTCGTGAAGGATGCTCATGGTGGTGTACTCCTGGAAAATATGGCGTGCAAAAGTAACACGGCGAACCCAATGGTCGCATGCTAATACGGTTACTTGATGCAACAAACCGTAACTTTCTCACAGGAATTCCCAGAACAGACCCTCCATGAGCAAGATCTCCGTCATCATTGCCCACGAATACCTGACCCGCGTCAAGGCCAAGTGGTTCATTGTTTCAACACTACTCGGCCCCTTGGGTCTGGTGCTCATAATGACGATCCCCATAATCGCTGCCGCCCTGGCCGGCGACGGCAGTCAGGGTAAGGTGGTGCTGCTCGATAAGACCGACTCACTCGCAACGCGTATTATGGCCTCCGATACGGCTAAATACGAACTGGCGGGCACTCGCACGGAAGCGCAGCTTGCCAACGAGCTTTCAGCGGAAAAGATTCAGGCGTACATCATCATTCCGGCGGATATTCTTGACAGCTCGCGTTTGGTGATGTATTCGCAAGGGGGCTCAGGGATCAGCTTCGAGTCTTCCATTACTGACGACTTTAACCAGGTGATCACACGCGCCCGGTTGGCGCGTCGGGGTGTGGACACGTCGGTCATCGACATTGTTGAACAGGGCGTGGCGATCAACTCTCTCAAAGTCACCGAAAAAGGCGTCGAAGCTGACGCCTCGGAAGCGTCCGCTGCCATCGGCTACATCGCCGGTTTTCTCATCTACATGCTCATCTTCCTCTACGGATCGATGGTGATGCGCGGCGTTGTGGAAGAAAAAGCCAACCGCATTGTGGAGGTCATCGCATCATCGGTGCGTCCCTTCGAGATCATGATGGGTAAGGTTGTGGGCATCGGACTTGTGGGGCTAACGCAGCTGGCCATTTGGGCACTTCTCGGCATCGCGGCCTTCATTGGCTTGGGCTTTGTCCTCGGTCCGATGCTGGCCGACAGTATGGCAAATCAGGCCGCAGCTGGTGGACCCATGCAGGTGCAGGGAACCACGAACACAGCAGCACTGCTTGCCAGCAAGGGGCTTATCCTTCCCGCGATTCCTCTCTCGTCTATTCTGATGTTCATCTTCAACTTCTTTGCCGGCTACTTCCTCTACGCCTCACTCTTCGCAGCCGTTGGTTCGGCTGTCGATCAAGAATCCGATGCGCAGTCGCTCACACTACCAGTGACGATGCCGGTGATCCTGACGATGATGTTCATCGGCAACATCATCAGCGCTCCAAACAGCACCTTTGCCACGCTGATGTCGATGATCCCGCTCTTCTCCCCCATCCTTATGACGGTGCGCGTGGCGGCAACCGATGTACCGGCATGGCAGATGATGCTGAGTATGGCGCTCAGTATTGGGGCGTTCTTCGGTGCTGTGTGGCTTGCCTCGCGGATCTACCGCATTGGCATTCTCTCCTACGGGAAGAAGCCAACGCTGAAAGAAGTTGCGCGCTGGATCACTCTCCGCGTGTGACCAGCATCGGCAAAGCGATCTGACTACCCGACCAGGATATAAGAACGCAATATGCCCCAGAAGGCAGGTCCGTCAGACCCACCGGGAGCTGTGATGCCCCCTGACCAAAAGCTATTTCAGTTTGGACAACACCTCGCAGATCGACGATCTGCACCTTCGCGGCCATTGATGCATCGCTTCGTTGGATGACCACATCATCGGAAGCCGGTTGCGGGGCAAGCGTGTAGGTTACCGCGTGCAGTGTATTGTCGGAGCTCACACTCGTGGTGCGCGCTATCTCAACAAGAGAGCGTACTAATCCGCCGGCATTCACCCCAAGAAGCTGTCGGCATGAGAAGCGCACAATACCGTCGCTGTCTGGATACATGACCGCATCAATCGTATCAACGATTGCCGACCCATCGCGAGACCGCGTGTAGAGTACATTCAGAGGCAATGTTGAGAAGATCGGCCACGTTGGATTGGTCTGACGCTGCACCTGAGAGATCGTCACCTGGACAACGCCATTTTCGCTCACCTGATCCACATTGAGCTTTGGCCATCCTATTCCTGTGATCCATTCTGCAAAGAAGGCGTCTGTTCGATCACCAAGAGCTGGAGCCATTGCGGCGCGAAAGTCCTCGGTAACGACCGTCGAATACGAATGCTTGGCCACGTACTTTCGCAAAGCACTGTAGAACGCACTATCGCCCGCAAGTGCGCGCGCCATGGCGAGTACCACAGCCCCCTTAGCATAGATCGTACCGGGGTAGTTCGACGAAGGGGCAACGCGTGGGAAGTCTTCCAGAGCAAACACGCCCTCGCTCTTGGAGATCTGCGTGATGTACGAACGGGCCTTTGACTGTACTGCCGACAGATAGGCAGCCCATCCACGAAGCGCTTCAAGCCACGAGCATTCACTATACGTGGCAAAGCTCTCCGTTAGCCAGGCGTAACGGAAGTCCCGCGGCGAAAGACAATCCCCAAACCACTGGTGCGCCAGTTCGTGCGCCGCCGTCACATTCGCTGAATCACCTGACTTGGCAACAGAAAGGGCTAAGGCAATCATGCCCTGGTGCTCCATCGAACCCTTCAATGAGTTATAATAACCAACTTTATCGAATGGATACGCCCCGTAAAGTGCGGAATAGACATCCGTCATCCGTGGTACGAGACGATACGACTTTGCACTGACCACGCTGTCTCGCCGCAACACGTAGAACACGTGCGGCACACGTCCGGCAAGAGAGAACGTTCGGAACCGAGCGGCGGCAAAGGTTAGCAGGTACGTCGCAATCGGACGTTGTTCATTCCAGGTGTAGGTCACTGAGCCATTTACATTGCGTGCCATCGGCGATTCTAGCCCATTCGAGGCAACAAGCCACGATGAATCCGGCACGGTGAAGCGTCCCGTGAATGTGACCTTGTCCGATGGGTGATCGTAACATGGCATCCAGTACTGCGTAGCCCCTACCGATGCGTTAGCAAAACCCACGCCGAGCGCATAGAGAACGCTGTCGTCATACTGCACACCGCCCCACGGAGAGCTTCCACCTTCATTGGTCATCGTACCACGATAGAAGATCGACACACGGGAAACAGAGCCGGAGTCGTGCATTCCCGGCACAACAACGCGATGGTGCATGGTGTCATCAGCGGGTACGCCGTACGTCTTCCATTCACGGGGCTTGCCCTCAACAATAACAGAGTCGATACTCAGCCCCCTGAGATGAAACATGTATTCGCCGTTTTCAGCGCGTGAAGTCCACGAAATACGCGTCTCAACCTTTCCTTCTATCAGGCGCTTTGCGGGGTCAGGAAGCCTCACGTCCACATCATAATGCTGCACGTCAAAGAGTTGTGGACGGTAGAGCGTTGGACGAGAGATCTGCGCGTTGGCGCTATGACACGCCAGCAACGATGCGATGGCGATGATGCCGATGGTAAGGGGCTTGCACATAGACCACGAATCTAACGATCGAAACGAAAGAAGGGTCGCGGCCATGTGAAGCCGCGACCCTTCATGTTCTTTCGTCTAACGATGGGGAGCTTACCGGACGATGTTTAGTGGCAGTGCGAAGGCTTTGGAACCATTCGTCACGTGCACCATAACCATGCCTGTTGGCAGCTCGGCTGTTGGCAGCGCAATTGAAACATCGCCACCGGCAACCACCGTTGCAATGCTGGCAAGCTCGGCGCCCGTGGTGGACACGATGCGGACCATTACCTCGCCGGCCTTTGCATCAAAGCGAACCGATGCCGATCCCGTCGTTGGATTTGGCCAGAGGTTCAATGTCGCACCGATCTCATTCAGTGGAACATCAACACCAGTGGTGCTCTTGTTGGTCTGCAGACCTATCGAGATCACGCGTTCCGTAGTGGTTGGATCAAGAGTCACCATCTGCGTTGTCGGCTCGAACTCGAGGCGATCGGCAACGATTGTTGACGTGCCGATAGCCATTTCGGAGAGTTCAAATGCTCCATCATTTTCGGTCATTGCAAAGTCGACAACGTCTCCATTCTCGTCACGGGCGATCACGAGCGTACCAACAACGCCGTTGCTGCTCTCGACCTTGTCGCCATCCTTCTTTACGATGCCGCCGCTCTTATCGAATACAAAGCCGCGAACACGACCCTTGCCCTTTTCTCCCTTGACGGTGTCTAGACGAATGTCGTACTGGACTGCCAGCATCACATCGCCCACACTGACCCGTTGAGCCCCCTTCCATTCCTTGGCTGCCATTTGACCCATCACCATCCATCCGGGGATAAACGGACGTCCCGATGGCATACCCATCACGATATACTCACCTGGCTCCATGTCGGCAAAGAGATATCCGCCATTGGAGTTTGTTTCGACGGTAAATGCACCGGCCTTGGTCATAATCGTATCACCCTTTTCGCCAACACGCGTTGCAAAGCGGTAGGCTACAACCTTACCCGTAACAGGCGCACTGGTATAGTGATTCATCATCGTTCCGCCGAAACCATTGTTTCGGGGCTGACGCTTGTCCATCGGGAAGTTGACGTCCTTGATGTTCGAAGTAACGTTGATTACCGTGGCCTGCGTAGCGTCGTTGGTGTTGTTCCAGAACTCTGCCAGATACTGGGCGTTAGCATTATCCCGTGTAGGAATCACCCGGACCATGGCCGTGTAATTCACGCCGGCCTGGATCTTGATCTCGTAGGTACCATCGGTGCGGGTTTCAGCATTCACCACGCGATAACGGTCATCAACGCTACCAACTTCTTTGGAGCGGCATTCGAAAACAACAACGGCCTTGACCGGCTCATTTGTGACAGCGTCAAAGACGCGTCCTTCAGCAACAACCAGCACGGGCTCAGGACGAACCTTCACGCTGAAGTCAACCTTTTCCGTTGTGTTGCAGGCAACAACAACATCCTTCGCATCGGCAAGCTCCAGCGCATCAGCGTGCCACTCGGAATAGAACGTCTTTCCTTCGATGCGGAGCTTGTACGTTCCTTCAGGAAGGCTGATGGTGTAGACACCGTTATTGATCTCGCCCTTGTAGATCGGGCGATACACCGATGAAGATGAGCCATTATCCTTCTTCACTACTTCCTGACGCCATGCAGTGACGACACCTTCGAGCTTTGCTGTTGAGGTCGGATCGTCAAATGTCACAACGCCGGTGATCGTAGCACAGCCCTTTTCGGATGGCTTGCCTTCTTTGATCTCCAGCGCAAAGCTCTGCTTGACGATGGTCTCAACACCGTTGATCGTTGCTTTTGCCGCGATCACAACATCATACTTGCCGACTGCGGGGTTCTCCCACATCAGAAGTCCAGTCTTGGCATCGATCACCATGCCTTGCGGAGCAACTACAATCGAGTATGTAGGCATGACGTTGCCGTTCACGACTCCAGCACGGGCCTGATACGCATAGCGGATTCCTGCCGTGCCGGACTTGATCGGTTCCGTGAGGAACTTCAGAACCTGTTCGGCACCATCGGTAACGGTGAGTACGTACGACTGACGCACATCGTAGGTCTTGCCATCCTTTGTCACATACGCCGTTATGACGATCTCATAGCGTCCAACACGTGGTTCGTTCCACACGAGCTTACCGCCGTCGGTGATCGTCATGCCGTCCGGACCCGAGACGAGCTTGTACGTCACAGGGCCAGTTGCAGAAGTCTCAATCTTCGTTTGATACTCGTATGCCTTGCCAACAAAACCCGACGTTACCGGCACAGAAACAAAGCGAATCACCGGAGCATCCGGCGTCTTTACCTCGAGGGTGACAATCGCCGAACGAGGTCCTTCGCCATTTGTCCACAGGCCACGCACATAAAACGTGTACGTACCGGATTTGATCGTTTGGATCGTGAACGAATACCGGTTCTCCCGGTTGCCGGCATTGTGCAGCACCGTGCCGATCATCGCAAACTTTGACATGTCCTCCGTGATGCCAGATGCCTGGTGAACAGAGTACTTGCCCGGAAGGGGCGTGTAATCCGCAATGCCGTTCCATGAGAGAACGACGTAACCGGACAGCCCATTTGAAGAGGCCGTATAGGTTGCCGTCAGACCCGTCGGCGATGGATATTGTGTTTGTGCCGTCAACGACAGCGCGCTCGAGAGCACCGCTACCGTCACGAGAACAAACCGTTGAATCGCGTTGATGAACTTCATGGCGATTCTCCTTGATTGAGTGAATTGAACGTAATACTGACAAATGGAAGGGGGCTGCTCGGATACGATCCGCAACAGCAGCACCATCAAGATACCCGGACAGAAAATAACGTTACAGCATTCCCTGACCTATAGGACGAGGGTAAAGGTCCCTAAAATCTGCTCCTGCCTCGCCGGACGGAAATAGTTATCCTTGTTCAGGAATAGGTACAGGGTGACGGTTACCGTACGGGGCTTGCCAGCCTCCCGGGGATGTTCAGCGATAACCATTGACGCGGTATTGGTCTTGTCATCCGACCAGTACGTTTGAAGTCCCCCCCAGCTCTGCCCGAAACTGGCCCGCATTTCCACCTGCCGATTCGATAGGGTGATGATCATCCCGTCACCAAGAGCCGAGTCGAGACGAAGGCGAAACGAGTGCAGAAGTGGCGACTTGCCGGCCGTATCGACTGCCTCCATGGCTACATCAAACCAGAACCGCATCGGCGTTGTGGAAGTGTCCACTTTGAATGTGGGCAGCCCCCTGACCGCAAACGAGCCATACGCTGTTGTGAACGATACAGCCGTCGATGTTGGCGTTACCAGCGGTGCCGGGGTAACGGGGGTCTCCTTGCGTGGAGCGGTGGTATCCAGCGGTGAGCTGCACCCCACGCCAGCGAACACCATGGCAAGCGAGATAAGGCCGCCGAGAATTACTGTCTGTGTACGTTTCATGATCGCATCGTCTGGTGGTGAGTGTTACAGGCGTACAAGGACGCCATAGGTGAGACCATACTTCGAGGCCGTAAACCATCGGTTCTGGTGATTGAATGCCAGGGCAGTGCCTTCGACCCCGATCATAAAGGAAAGAGGTCCGGCAGGTGCGTAGAGCACACCCGCCGATGCACGCCCGAGCGGACCGAATTCGGTACCCCCGAGAAGACCCTGTGCAAACGGTGAAAATCCACTTGTACCGATTTCAGGAAAAACGTGACGGTAGCTTATCCCAGCCCATGTGGCAAGGGGCTGAAGTTCGAACTGAACAACCTGCTGGTTGCGTGTTCCCTGAAACACCATCGGGAATGACTCTGCACCGACTTCGAGACCAACTGCGCTCGATGGCGACAGGCGATACATCATGCCGATGCCGACGTTTTCGTACCATCCCGTCTGCGCCGGAACGGAAAGTGGCGCTGATTGACCGTTGAGTCCGCGCACGCTCAGAGAAAACGATGGAGTATGAAACATGGGGCTGATGGGCTCTACACCCATGGTGCCGATCACACGCTCCTGCGATTCGCGCTTCACGGAGATCGTCGTGTTCAGGTCAACTGGCGCAATAGGAATCAGCTCATCGTCAGTTATGTCCGCGTTCCGCGGCGTCTGCTCGCGCTGTACTGTTGCATCGGCAAGCCGTGCCCGCAGATCCTGATTTTCCGCGACCAGACGATCGTTGATCGGAGACGGTCGTTCGACGATGCGCTCGGTGACGCGCTCGATCACGCGTGGCGAGGCGGCCGGGGCCGGCGTCTCTGCCGAAACCGCCACACCGGCTTCCGGCGGTGTCTGCTGAGCAGCTTGACTTGCATAGCCAGAAGAGGGCGCTTGCCCTCCAACCACATCAGCTTGATCCGTCTGCATAACAGTGTAGGTGACACCGGCAGCTGCCAGAGCCGAGAGGATCGGTATGCCGATCTTGGCAAGCCAGGTACTCATCATCCCACCGGACTGTGCCACCGCCCCAGCACCGGCAACACCGGCAAATGGCGCGGCAAATCCAAGCCCCGCAAAGACAGCACTCGTGAGTGAAATCGGCGGTACCAACGTTGCTCTGTCTTGCTGGATCGCCGTCCGAATGGCCAGCTGCTGCACAAACTCGGCGCGAAGCTCCGAGTCGTTGGCAAGCTTGCCAAACAATGCCGCCTCTCCGGCAGAGTCAAGCTCGCCGTCAAGAAGGTCGTTGATGAGTTGTGAGTGTGGCATGGCAGATTTTCAGGTTTAGGTTTAGGTTTTGGGTTTTAGGTTTTAGGTTTTGGGTTTTGGGTTTTGGGTTTTGGGTTTTGGGTTTTGGGTGTACTTCCGTACTTCAGTAATTCCGTACCTCAGTAATTCAGTACCTCAGTACTTCCGTACTTCCGTACTTCCGTACCTCAGTACTTCCGTACTTCCGTACTTCAGTAATTCCGTACTTCCGTACTTCCGTACTTCCGTACTTCCGTACTTCCGTACTTCCGTACTTCCGTACTTCCGTACTTCCGTAACTCATTCCTCATAGCTCATCCAAATACGGTTGTAGAATCTCCTTGATGCGTTGTCGGGCTCGGAAGACCCGAACCTTGGCCGTATCAAGTTTGATGTTGAGAAGCGTGCAGATCTCGTTGTAGGACAATCCGTCATATTCCCGCAGGACAAAGGCTTCGCGCATGTCATGGGGGAGAAGCTCCATGGCCATGTTTATCAATCGAAGCATCTCACTGCGCTCGGCCTCGCGGGATTCGCCGGGGTTGTATATCGCATCTTCAAACTCAACGTTCTGCGTGGCTAGCCGCTTCTTTTCATTCAGGCACAGGTTGCGGCAGATTGCAAGCGTGTAACCGCGAACGTTCTCGAGGTGCTCCATGCGTTCGGAAGACTGATACAGCCGGATGAACACATCCTGGAAGAGGTCGTACGCGGCGTCTCGGCTCCCAAGCACCCGCATGCAGTAGGCAAAAACGTTTGGAGAAAGTCGCGAATACAGCTCGCCGAACGCCCCTTCCCGATGCTCTGTGCGTAGCAAGGCAAAGAGCTCGGTGTCGGTATATTCGGTGTATTCGCCTTTCATCACTGTAAAGTAACAGATGTTGCGTCAAAATGTTACCTGCCGCCGAGGGTATTGATTACCAGCTTATCCGCAGCCGCCGGCGCACTATCTCGGTCGAGGTCGACCATGGCTCCAATGTGGTCGTTCGGGCCCCCTCATGGGTGTCCGCCAGCGAGATCCAGCGCTTCGTGTCCGACCGCGCAGAATGGATAGTCGGGAAGGTTGCCGAAGCCCACGCCCGCCGGACCATGATACCCAAGCGCACAGCAGATAACCAGGTATACCTCCGCGGCTCTCTTCTGTCATGGGGCTGGCAGGACGCCGACATCCTCCTCCCTGGTTCGATTCTTCCCCATCAGGCCGAAGCGTGGCTTGCTACATGGCAGCGCCGGCAAGCGGAGCAGGTTTTTTCATCCATGATTCATGAATACCTGCCCCTTCTCGGAGTTCCGGCCCTACGGTATAACGGTCTCAGACTTCGAAAGATGAGACGCCGCTGGGGATCCTGCACCCGAACCGGCATGATCACGCTGAATGAACACCTCGTCAGGACGCCGGATATCTGCATTCGCGGCGTGGTTGTACATGAGCTCTGTCATCTGGTTCATCTGAATCACGGATCCGGGTTCCGCACCTTGGTTGCCGATATTTTTCCAGATCACCGTCTGTCAGATACACTATTGTCAGGATGGAATACTATTATTGACTACTAAAATTGAATTATCATTTGTATTTAATCGTTATTTCCTTTATTAAATCTAACTATGCTTTAAACAGAAAATACATTCATAACGCAATATGACATTATCAGTCAATTATGTAATTATTGCTTGCCATGATTGTATTACTCATTGGCTATAATAATTAATGGCGCTATGAAATGTCATTTCTGACACTTTATAACGCCATTCAATTGCTTGCTAACTTATTTTTATCGACTAGGAAATGATCTCATCAAAGGCAGAAGTCAATGACGCAGCGATCATTTCCGGTGAACGGCCTTCGATGTGATGCCGGGGCATGAAGCCAACAAGCTGCCCATCCCGCAGAAGTGCCACGGCTGGACTTGAAGGGGGCATCCCGGTGAAATATGAGCGAGCGCGCTCGGTTGCTTCCAGATCCTGTCCGGCAAACACCGTGACAACGTGATCTGGCTTCTTTGCGTGCTTTAGTGCAAGAGCAACGCCTGGGCGAGCCCCACCGGCAGCGCAGCCACAGACGGAGTTTACCACAACCATCGTTGTACCCGGACGGGCCATTGCGGTATCTACGTCTACGGGAGAGAGAAGTTCTTCAACACCAAGCGTGGTAAGTTCCTCGCGCATTGGCTGAACGAGCATTGGGTCGTATGGCATCAGCTTTTTCCTTCGTGGTTTTTAAGTGCGTGTATCAGATACTCCATGCCAAGGGGGCCGGCGATCAGCGGGAAGTCTGACGAAAACTCATCCCTTTTCGTGGGGTCAAGCTCGAACGACTTTTCCAGAAACGGCACTGCCATCGCTGGCTGGCCGGCTGCGCAGATGGTCTTGGCGGTAGCAAAATAGGCCTCAGCCCAGTGGGGCAACAGGCGCGTGCATTCGGTAAAACCCTGAAGTGCCTCGAGCACATTGCCGGCCTCGAGATGCGTTGACGCGTAATCATACCAGCACTCGGCATCATCGGGTTGCAGGTCGAGCGCTTTCCGGTAGGCGACAAGAGACTCGTCAAGACGCCGCAGATTGAACAGAACGTCGGCCTTTGCATACCAGAGATCAGCATAGTCCGGCTCAAGTGCCAGCGCGGCTTCGTAATCGGCCAAAGCCTCGTTATGCAGTTCGAGAGCATCGTAACAGGTGCCCCTTCCATAGAATGACTGGGCATGCGAGGTGTCCATTGCAAGTGCCTTGGTGAACGTCTCGATGGCCTCTCGGAACATTCCCGATTCTTCGAGAGACGAAGCAAGGTTGTGGATCACTGGTATATCCGTCGGGTCAGCACGGTGGGCCTGACGGTAGGCTTCTACCGCCTCCTCGGAGCGGCCGAGGTGGGCATAGGCATTACCCATGTTGAACCAGGCATTCACAAAGTCGTTGTTGATCACCGTTGCCATGTCATAGCAGCGGATCGACTCTCGGAAAGCCCCCTTCTTGCCGCAGATCACACCCTTGTTGAACCAGGCGTTCTGATCATACGCATCGATGTCGATGAGTGCGTCGTACACGGCGATCGCTTGCGTGTACTGTTCGATCGCCTCGTGACATATCGCCATTTCAAAGGAAGCGTCACGCTCATAGCCGTCCTGACGGGAGAGATAGCCGAAGATGCGGATCGCTTCGTCATGACGACCACGCTTTTGCAAGATCAGAGCTTTCGTGAATAGCGCGTCGAGGTTCGAGGAGTCGTTCGCCAGAACTTCATCCACAACCTCGTTGGCTTCATCGAGTCGGCCGAGCTGCTCAAGGGCAATGGCCCTGTTAACCACGACATCGGCGTCACAGGGATCCAGCTGAAGGGAGTGGTCGTAGGCGTCTAGGGCTTCATACCAACGGTTTAGACTCCCGTACGACATGCCAAGCTTGTGCCACGCATCACTGGCATACGGGGCCTTTTCGACCCACATCTTTGCGAAGGTCAGGGCGTCATCAAACTTGTTCGTTTCAAGACAGAATTGCACGATCGGCTCGAGTGCCTCGGGAGTTGGAGCCCCCTGCTGCCACTGGCCACTGCGGACCGACTCGCGAAAGCGCTTGAGCGTTTCATCGAGGTCTTTCCGGTCCTGTTCATCGGATTCGTCGTCGTATTCGTATTCAAGCATAATGGCTCCGGCGAGAAGATATCACGGATCGCCGATCACTTCAAACACCAGGAATTTCAGGTACTGCGTCTCCGGCATGGCCAGAAGAACGGGGTGGTCGGGAGCTTGCGAACCGCGGTGCACAAGACGCAAACGTTTGCGGATTCGTGCAGACTCCCGATACAGAATATCCAATAGGTCGTGCTCGCTTACCAGCTGGGTGCAGGACGAGGAAACAAGTACCCCGCCGGGCTGAAGAAGCTTCATGGCGGTTCGGTTGAGCTCGGCATATCCGGCAAGCGCGCCACGGATGGCACTGCGCGACTTGGCAAACGACGGCGGATCCAGGATCACGACGTCCCACGTCCTGCCCTCTTGAACATGATCGCGAAGCAGATCGAACACGTTGGCCTGCTCAAAGGAGCAGTTCTCAAGATCATTGAGCTCGGCATGACGCTGAGCCCCCTTCACGGCTGTTGCCGATGAGTCGACCCCCAGCGCCATGCTCGCCCCGGCGGCAGCGGCGTTGAGCGCAAAGCCGCCAACATTACAGAAACAGTCCAGGACGGTGCGACCAGCAGAAAGTGACCCCACCACACGCCGGTTGATCTTCTGATCCAGAAAGTAGCCGGTCTTCTGTCCTGCTACCAGATCGATCTCCAACGCCAGGCCGTTCTCGCGCACATGCACACGCTCGGGGACCTCTCCCCAAACGACGGCATCGATGAGCTCGAGGCCTTCCTTTTTG
>VEQR01000199.1 GCA_018883125.1 Candidatus Kapaibacterium sp. | reverse complement strand
GATTCGTTTGACGATACAACAGGACGTCTGAACATCTTCGCTCCGGCTGGTACGGCGTTTGAGAAGGATAGCATTTTCGTGCTCAATCACGGCGGAGTTGTCTGCTACATCGACGGCATGCAGAAGAGCCCCTTCAAGGTCTCTGTAACGCGTCCACCACACCTGTTCGGCGGATCGGCTCTTCCGATCGTTCGACTCAACGATACCGTGGACACGTATGAGGCACAGACATTCGATCAACTTGTTGACAGTCCGACTATCTATTCGCTCCCTGACACTGCATCCTTCACCGTTGCCGGTGTGAAGGTTCTGGTCCAGTGTGCTCATTCGGGTACGGACACCATTGCACGCGTGTACGCCGATGAACTGGCCAAGCATACGGCCACGATCGCGAAGTTCCTACCGACGATGCCCGTGGACAGATACGCCTTTCTCTTCTACCTCTGGCGCGGTGATCGCTCCAAGGTGGCTCGTCCGTTTGAGATGGGCGCTCTCGAGCATAACAATAGCTCGTTCTACTTTCTTGGGTTTCAACGAAAGCCCATCGGACTTTCAGACATTTCAATTCATGAGTTTCTGCACATCCTGGTTCCGCTGAATCTTCACAGTCACGAGATCCACGAATTCAACTTCCGACGTCCAGCAATGTCACAGCATCTCTGGCTGTACGAAGGAACAACCGAGTACTTTGCCACGCTTGCCCCCTTGCACGACAAGACCATCAAGGAGGACCGGTTCCGCAATGAGATTCAGGGTAAGCTTCGCGGCAGCAACCTGCCGGACACCTTCTCGCTGACGGAGTTCTCGCGTAATGTGCTGACGGCCGAGAATCAGGAACTCTATCCTCAGATCTATACCTTCGGCGCTGTGAATGCCTTCTATCTGGACGTGGTGATCCGCTCTGCGTCAGGGGGCAAGCAGGGTCTGCTTGATGTTGTCTATGAGCTCATGAAGGAGTTTGGACCCAATCGCCCCTTTCATGATGATTCTCTGTTCGATCAGATCGAGCGTGTGACCGGTCCGCAAGTCCGGAAGTACCTAGACACCTACGTCAAGGGGCGCAACCCGATTCCGTCGGGCGATATCCTTGCCAAGATCGGCTGGACGTATGTTCCCGAAAAGCGGTCCGAGACCGTTGGCTACGGCCTCGATGTTGACTTCGGCATGAACGGAGGCAAGCCATCGATAAAGCTATCGCCTTCGGGCAAGGTAAACCCCATGAAGGTGCAGGATGGCGATGCGCTCGTGTCGATCGATGATGTTCCGCTGGCGGAGCTTTTCAATTCCGCCGAAGGCCGCACGATGATGCGCAAGCTCCGGACGCCAAGTAAGGGGGCTCCGATGAAGCTCGTGGTGATGCGCAACGGAGCCGAGGTTGAACTCACCGGTGAAGCGACGATGGTTGAAAAGATCGATCGACACTTTATCGAGGCTGACCCCAATGCAACACCGGAACAGATCGCTCTGCGCAATGCGGTGTTCTACGAGTAGGCCTGCATCAGCGCG
>VEQR01000107.1 GCA_018883125.1 Candidatus Kapaibacterium sp. | reverse complement strand
TATAGCCGAGGTCGGCGGCGCGTTTGGCGGCAGTGCGTGCTTGGTCGGAAGTGCCGCGTTGTTTGTAAGCAACGGCGAGGTTGAACCATGCAACGGCGTAGTCGGGCTTCAGGGTGACGGTGCGGCGGAGCATTGAGATGGCGTCGTCGTAGCGCTTGAGATTCACGAGGGCTGTTCCGGCCAGGAACGGACCTTCGGCATCGTTGGGATACATGGCCGTGGCACGCTCGGCTGCTGCGAGGCATAGATCGTACCGTACGGCGTCAAGGTTTTCCCGGGCCGCACCAAACACACATGTCCGCAGGTCGGGTTCGATTATTCCGCGGCTGATGGCCGACTCGAAGTCGGACGCAGCCTCGGCGTGGCTGCCGCTCATGGCGTAGGAAACGCCGCGATTGTAGTAGGGCTCTGGACTTTGCGGGACCATTGCGATCACCTTCGTAAGAACTTCGATCGACCGCTGGTAGTCCTGCCGGCGTCCGTACATCACCCCCAGCATCTGCTGCCCCTTCCAGTCCGTTGAACCGACGATCTCCAGCACACGCAGGTCGCTAAAGGCCTCCTCGTCTGCCCCCTTGTTCATGAGGTAGGATGCGCGCGATCCGTAGGCAGATGCGGCTCCAACCCGCGTAACGGTGATTCGTCCGGCTGACTCCGTCCATTCGTAGGGATAGCGCTCAATCACCTGCGTCCAGAGCGTCTTCGAATTCTTCCAAACACCGGCCTGAGCATACGTCAGCACAACACAGGCGATGATGAATACGATCGACACTCCCCATCCGATAAGGGGGCGACGCGCGATCAGGCGCCAGAAGACATACGACAGCAGCAAGAGACTGCCCACGTAGGGCACATAGGTGTAGCGCTCCGCCATGATGACCTGGCCCACAGAGATGAGCTGCAGAACAAGGGCAACGAACAACGTGAACAGACCAATGCCAAGAACCACTAATCGCTGGGTGTCTACATGACGACGTGTGAGGTACACCGGCAGAGCGATCATAAACAATGCGATGATCGGCATAAGGAAGTACAACGGATTGATCTCGCCCCCTGCCTCCAACGTCGGATACGGATGAAATGTTGCCAAGCCAAAAGGAAACACCATCTTGACCCAGTACATCACAAAGCTGTAGCCGGCAAAGGCAACCCGCTGAAACGGCGTGATGACGTCGAAGGCCGCAATGGCCACCTTTGACTGAATGGTAAGCGCCGTTATCCCAAACCATACCGAGGCAGCAAGAAGCGGAAGCTTCTCGGCTACCGACCGTATGGTGAGCCGACGTTGATGAACGTAGTCTAGAAGCACCAACGCAATGGGAAGGGGCACAGCCATGGCCTTGGATAAACATGAGGCGATAAAGGCCAAGCAACAGGCCAGGAAGTACACAAGGTTATATTGACGCAGATACTGCTGGTAGGCGATCAGCGACAGCAGCAAAAAGAATGTGTACAGCACGTCCTTTCGTTCCGAGATCCACGCCACACTCTCTACGTGCATCGGGTGCACGCCCCAGAGGCACGCCGTAAGGCCGGCAACGATGACATTTCCGTTGAGTAGCCGCATCACGAACCAGAATACCAATAGGGTGTTCAGAACATGAAAGAGCAAGCTTGTGCGCGCAAATGCTGAGGCATTCTCGCCAAACAACGCATAGTCCACTGCCAGCGATATCATCGTTAGCGGATGGTAATTGGCCGACACTTCGGTGGAGGGGTTAAAGAAGGTGGCAATGGTACCTGCGTCAAGTTTCTTGACAAGGGGCTGCTCGGTTACGTACACACCGTCATCCCAGTTTGTGAACTCCTTTGCGCCGTCAAACACCGGCAGGTACGCCAGAACCGTCAGCACCACAATCCCAACGCAGATAAGCCAGCCAGCAGACACAGGCCGCCGGCCGCCGCCTTCGCCCTGCGCTCCCCCTTGCGATACCACTGATGTACGACGGATTTTCTTTGCCATGCTTCTTCCTCCCTGAATCATTCCACGCGAAACTACAGCACGCAGCCGGTGACAGGTGAAGGTCCCTCGGCCCCCTCTCTGCGTTCGGTGTCCTCGGGATGACGCACGTCGGGGTTTGTGTCTAATCAACACATTCGGTAGCGCATCCCGTCATCCCGGCGTTGTAGGGGCGAGACGCATTCTCGCCCGCAGGCCCATCGTCATCCCCGCGAAACATCGTCATCCCCGCGAACGCGGGGATCCATGCGTTAATTCGTCATCTCCGCGTATGGATTCCCGCTTTCGCGGGAATGACGATGTTTCGCGGGAATGACGATGGACCGCGCGTCACGTTTTCGTGCGAACGACGCACGAAGAGGGCATGACGCCACCCTACATCATTCTTGTTGCCGGCCCCAACGGGGTCGGTAAATCAACCTTTGCGAAGTGGTACCTGCAACGTCACCCTGACTGTTCGGTAATTGTTGATCCTGATGCAATTGCAAAGCAGCTACCGATCGCTGACGAAGCTCAGCGAAACATTGCTGCCGGGGGCTGAACAGCTTCGCCGATTTGATCGTTCTTACCGTAATTTTCACGAGATATACACTGAGGTATGCCATGAGTGGAGTATCTATGACGCAAACATTAACCCTCCAGAACTCAAAAGCACAGGGAGTGGTGGATTCTCTACGAAGTGAGTTATTGTCGGGGCATGAAGAGCGTGCGCGCATCGCTGCTGCCTTCATTCGTTCAGCCTATGACATTCGGGACCAGTATCGCCGCGCAGGCATGGGGCTTGTGGTTATGATCGATGGCGTGGTTCAGGACGTCCATCCCGACTCTCCACTGCTTCCAGACCTTACTTCTCTCGTTCCCTTCGTCAAACAACTGTTTCCCCTTCCACCAGAAGAAGAACCACCAGGGTTTGAGTGAGGAACCGGTGACGAGTGACTGATGACTGATGACTGATGACTGATGACTGATGACTGATGACGCAAAGCCGTCTCGCACCGTAGGTCTCGCACGGCAAAGCCGTCTCGCACCGTAGGTCTCGCACGGCAAAGCCGTCTCGCACCGTAGGTCTCGCACGGCGAAGCCGTCTCGCACCGTAGGTCTCGCACGGCGAAGCCGTCTCGCACCGTAGGTCTCGCACGGCAAAGCCGTCTCGCACCGTAGGTCCATCGTCATCCCCGCGAACGCGGGGATCCACGCGAAACATCGCCACGGCGTTGTAGGGGCGAGACGCAGTCTCGCCCGCAGGCCCGTCGTCATCCCCGCGAACGCGGGGATCCATGCGAAACATCGCCCCGGCGTTCCCTACATGTCATCCGGGCGAGACTGCGTCTCGCCCCTACATGTCATCCGGGCGAGACTGCGTCTCGCCCCTACACGTCATCCGGGCGAGACTGCGTCTCGCCCCTACACGTCTCGCACCGTAGGTCGCGCACGGCGAAGCCGTCTCGCACCGCAGGTCTCGCACGGCGAAGCCGTCTCGCACCGCAGGTCTCGCACGGCGAAGCCGTCTTGCACCGCAGGTCTCGCACGGCGAAGCCGTCTCGCACCGTAGGTCCATCGTCATCCCGGCGTATGGATTCCCGCTTTCGCGGGAATGACGGGCACGCGGGCCCATGCGAAACATCGTCATCCCGGCGTATGGATTCCCGCTTTCGCGGGAATGACGAAGCGTACTTCCGTCATTCCGTAATTCCGTACTTCCGTACTTCCGTACTTGCCCCCTCACCCGTCCGAATTGACCCACGTGAGGATATCGGATTTGGACAATGCGGCAATGCGGGCCATAAGGCTAAGGGGCGGGTCGGCAGCGAAATGAATGAGATCATCCAGCTCCTGCTCAGAGATTCCCACCATGACTGCGAACTCGGTTTGTGTAAGGCTGTTGGCCTCCATGATCTGACAGAGGCGACGAGAGAGGGAGAATTGCCAAGTGAACAGCAGATTATCTTCTGCGGGCAATTGATTAACGTGTGCTTGGAGGGTATTCATGCGACTGATCTCCCTAAAAGTGAAAAGAATCGGCAAACAGTGGGATCAGCTCAGCGCCAACAACTAGTATCTCACCATGATCGATCTTCAGATCCACTTGCTGTGCAATATCGGCAAGAAACACCGCTTCACGATTTGCTTCGGGATTTGACTGTATCGGCTCGTCTCTCGTCTTCACAAACCCGGCTCCGAATAGCAGGGTACGGTTTCCGGCACCAACATAGGAGCATAGTAGCCTGCTTGGGTTGTATTGCTCACCCCGCCATTCCCGATGGTTGTACATTGCAAACACACCACGGTCCGGGCGTTCAGGGCGCAACTGTGCCGGTCGAATGAGCGCTTCATTCGATAGAGCCGTGATCAATCGCATCAGCCTGCGCTCACTATCTGAGTCGACCTTGCGCAGCGTGCTAACGAACTCCTGCGCCAAACACACCCCGTCTCGGACGACAGCATACATTGAACATCGTCCTTCGATCCACGGCACGATGCGCACGCGCGCTTCCATAAAGAACCTCGTAACGAATTGAATTCGTGTTCGGGGCTTCGCCCCGTGAGGTTCTTTGTGCGGATTGCGCGCTCAAACGTGACGCGCCCCCCGACATCCCGGCCTATGGATTCCCGCTTTCGCGGGAATGACGGCTTTCGCGGGAATGACGGCTTTCGCGGGAATGACGATGGATCGCGCGTCACGTTTCGGTGCCCTCGATGCACGAAGAGGGCATGACGCCACCCTACATCATTCTTGTTGCCGGCCCAAACGGTGTTGGTAAATCAACGTTTGCGAAGTGGTACCTGCAACGTCACCCTGACTGTTCGGTAATTGTTGATCCTGATGCAATTGCACGCGAACTCGGAGATGCGCCGGAACTCGAGCGCAACATCACTGCTGGACGCAAGGCCGTGATGTTGATAGAACAGCTCATTGAGCAGCGCCGATCATTTGCCATTGAGACGACGCTGTCCGGCAAGACGCTTAGCCACAAACTCGAGTTTGCGCAAGCCGCAGGGTATACCATTGCAATCATTGTCCTCTGGATCCCGTCTGTTCGGCTCTCTGCCGAGCGTGTTCGGTCGCGTGTTGCAGGGGGTGGGCACGACATTCCGGAGGATATTCAAATCCGTAGATTTGAACGGACATACATCAACTTTTTCGAATTGTATGAAAGTCGATGCCATGAGTGGAGCCTCTATTATGCAGTTGATCGAAAACCTCGCGAAATCGCCTCAGGACGAGGTGGATTCTCTAAGAAATGATCTGCTCAGCAACGACACGCATCGTCAACGAGTAGCTGCTGCTATGATTCGCATGAGCTATGACGTACGTGCACAAGCAATCAAATCTGGAAGGGGCGTTGTCACCATGGTTAACGGCGAGGTCGTACACGCCGATCCAGATTCACCAATCTTTCCTGACCTTTCATCACTCATACCACTCGTTAAAGAGCGCGTTCCCCTTCCACCAGAAGAAGAACCACCAGGGTTTGAGTGAGTGACGAGTGACAAGTGACTGATGACTGATGACTGATGAGGCGGTGTCCAAAAATCAGTTGAAATAGAACGAGGTTCTGACAACGCGGTTTAGATTTGATTACCACATCAACCACAACCACGGAGAGCAGAACCTCATGAGCGAACATACGCAACCGACCTCACTTAGCTGGCTCAGGCAACAGAATGCAGCCACGCAGACGGCCGTCATTCGTGACGTGATGGAATTAGTCCGCATAGTAGCTCGCGAGCTCTTTGAAGACGAAGTAGCCGAGCTTGCTGGAGCACGTCATAGCCGAGCAAAGCCATACCGTGGACGTTTCGTCCGCCATGGTAGCAACGTCGGCAGCATCCACGTAGGAGAACAGAAACTGCCGATTGAGGTACCGCGAGTTCGAGATCGAAAAAATCGAAAGTGTCGTACCCTCGAGACATATAAACAAATGCACAAGGTAGCGGCCCCATCAGAGGGTTTGCTGCAAGCAATAGCTCTTGGTGTAGGAACGCGGAACTACAAGAACGTGGTCGAGACAACCGCCGACTCGTTCGGTGTGAGTAAGTCACGTATCAGCGCTGCATTCGTAGAGCGAAGCGCACAGGCTTATCGGGAGTTTGCCAGCCGGCCACTGCCGAGTGAGCCGATCATAGCGATGATGATCGATGGTAAGACGTTTCAGCGGCAACAGATCATCGTTGCTCTGGGCTATGACACTACTGGTAAGCCGTTTGTACTGGATATGATACAGTCAACGAGCGAGCATTCGCGGCCTATCGCTGAGATGTTGCGTCGGCTTCTGAAGCGAGGCATGAAGACCACCAAGGGCATGTTGTTGGTCTGCGACGGCAGTAAGGGCATCAAGGCTGCGGCCGAGCGCGTCCTCGGTGACCGGTGCCTGATCCAGCGATGCCGTGTACACAAGGCCGAGAACGTTGCTTCGTACCTACCGAAGGATCAGCAGGCCAGCTGGAAACGCAAGCTGTATTCGGCATGGAAAATCGATGACTTCCGCGCTGCCAAACT
>VEQR01000198.1 GCA_018883125.1 Candidatus Kapaibacterium sp. | reverse complement strand
ACGTCCACATGAACGCCGATCCCTTTGGAGTGCACATCCACTTGTGACAATTGCCCGTATAGAAATCCGCATCAAGCTCCGACACGTTCAACGGAAGATGTCCCGGCACGTGTGAGCCATCGATCACGGTTATGATACCCGCCCGACGACAGCGTCTGCAGAGCTCCTCCACCGGCATGCGAAGTCCGGTTGGACTGGTGATGTGACTGATGAACAGCAGACGCGTACGGGGCGTAACGTGACGCCATATCAGCTCCAGGATGTCATCTTGCGACGGTGCAGGCATTGGCACCGAAGCGCGGACTACTCTAGCCCCCTTGGCTACAGCATAATGATTCCATGCTCTGTCGCACGCGCCATATTCATGGTCCGTGGTCAGTATCTCATCACCGTCCTGAAGCATCTGACCAAATGCCTGAGCTGCCAGACTCACACCATACGTAGCGTTGGCAACGTAGACGAGGTTCTCCCGACGCGTTCCGATGTACTCGGCAAGAGTCTGCCGGGCGTGCTGCATCAAATGCATGATCTCCCGGAAATACAGCACGGGTTGCTGCTCGAGCCGCTCAATCCATATGCGCTGGTGGTCGAGAATTACACGGGGGCACGCACCGAATGAACCGTGATTCAAAAAGATCACGTCATCACGGAGAACAAAGTCGCGTCTATCAAGCATCATCGTTGCCGAGGGAGTACAGCACGAACACTGCGGTTGGAAATGCGGCTCATTGGAGTGGCGTTATCTGCGTCTGATGTGATCTTGGTAACAATCGAGATCTTTTGCGCATCTACTCCAAGGAGCTCAGCAACGGCGGCCGCCCTTTTCTTTGCGAGGTTTCGATTGGACTCTTCCGTCCCAAGATTATCAGTCGATGCCACAAACGACACAGCACTGCCAGCAAGGATTGCTGCTTTAACAGCGTCAACATCGCGGTCGCTAACCGTGCGCGGAACGGAACTGTTGAAATCGAAGTAGCAGAGGGTCCGTACGTCGCCGCCTTGTATATCCGTGAATGCCACCTTGCCTATCGTCACCGAACTATCGCGAACGCCGGCAATGACAAAACGTTCCTGAACGTCGCTCACCTGTCGATCGCCAACGCTCACCGTTGATCTGATGTTGAGCAATTCGGCCCCGTCTGCAAGCATTGATGGCTCTATGACAACCTTGAGTGCTGGACCTGTGCCGGCAACCTGGACGGACTTTCCGCGAACGGTGGCACCGATCTGCTGCTCACAGGTTGTGTCGCACGTTACCACATGAGCAAAAGGAACGTAACCGGTCACATTCGTCTGTTCCGTTATCGATTCCGTTGCCGTAAGCACTTCCGAACGACCATTGATGAGGAACGTCACATTACGCTGTTCTTCCAGCAGCTGAGGTTCCTCCGGTGCAGGAGGTGTATCCTTCTTCATGGAAATTCTTGAGACGTCAATACCCAAACGCCGAACAGCCCACGCGAATCGTTCGCGCGCCATCACCGGATCCTCATCAGCAGCAGCTGAACCGATAACCGTCAGTCTCAGCGAGG
>VEQR01000003.1 GCA_018883125.1 Candidatus Kapaibacterium sp. | reverse complement strand
CTGATGACTGATGACTGATGACTGATGACTGATGACTGATGACTGATGACTGATGACTGATGACTGATGACTGATGACTGATGACTGATGACTGATGACCGATGACTGATGACTGATGACCGATGACCGATGACTGATGACTGATGACTGATGACTGATGACTGATGACTGATGACTGATGACTGATGACTGATGACTGATGACTGATGACTGATGACGCGAAGCCGTCTCGCACCGTAGGTCTCGCACGGCGAAGCCGTCTCCCACCGTAGGTCTCGCACGGCGAAGCCGTCTCGCACCGTAGGCCCATCGTCATCCCCGCGAACGCGGGGATCCACGCGTTAATTCGTCATCCCCGCGTATGGATTCCCGCTTTCGCGGGAATGACGGCTTTCGCGGGAATGACGAAGCGTAATTCCGTACTTCCGTCATTCCGTACTTCCGTAATTCCGTCATTCCGTCATTCCGTAATTATGTACTTCCTCATGCGCCCCCTTCTCATCATCCTCGTTACGCTGTGTGTGTATTGGCAGATGTTCGATGCCACGAAGCAGTTCACGGCGTATGATGATAATGCCTATGTGACAAATCAGCGGCTGGTAAAGAACCTGTCGGGTGCAACGGTGAAGGAGATCTTCGAACCGACAACGTCGGTGGCCAGTAACTATCATCCGCTGACGGTGCTTTCGCTTGCGATCGACTACAAGCTCTGGGGACGCGATGCACGGGCGTTCGGACTTGTCAATCTTGCCCTTCACATCCTCACATCGATGCTGGTGCTTGTATTGCTACGACAACTAATAGGGGGCAACCTACTCCCGGAGATCGGCGCCCTGTGGTTTGCCATTCATCCATTGCACGTTGAAAGCGTCGCATGGGTGTCCGGACGTAAAGACGTGTTGTTCGGTGTGTTTTTTGCTGCGTCGATCGTTTTGTACCTGCGCTATCTGGAGACTCCGACAACGAGATCGTTGGTGCTGTGCTTTGTGACCTTTGCGCTCTCATGTCTGTCCAAGCCAACAGCCATCGTTCTGCCGCTGCTGCTTGTGTTCATCGATCTCTGGCACGGACGCGGATTGAGGTTGCGGAGCGTCGTGGAGAAAATCCCATTCCTTATCATCTCGAGCATCATTGGTCTGATAACCCTGCGCCTTCAATCGGATGCCGGTGCCATTGCCGATTCCGACACCTTCAGCATCTGGGAACGAATCGGTATCGCCTCGTATGGTTACGTGATGTACTGGGTTCACTTCATCTGGCCCCTTAACCTCAACGCCTTCTACCCCTACCCACATGTCAATGGCGTTTTTGCGATGCCGTGCTACTACTATGCTTTCGCAATTATTCCGGTGGTGGTGGGCGTGGTGGTGGGATGGTTATGGCGTGGGCCCGTCATCCCCGCGAAAGCGGGAATCCATGCGAAAGAATCGTCATCCCGGCGTTGTAGGGGCGAGACGCATGTCTCGCCCGCAGGCCCATCGTCATCCCGGCGAACGCGGGGATCCATGTTCCGTGACGGTGCACTACGAAGATGGATTCCCGCTTTCGCGGGAATGACTGCGTCTGCGGGCGAGACTGCGTCTGCGGGCGAGACTGCGTCTGCGGGCGAGACTGCGTCTGCGGGCGAGACTGCGTCTGCGGGCGAGACTGCGTCTGCGGGCGAGACTGCGTCTGCGGGCGAGACTGTGTCTGCGGGCGAGACTGCGTCTGCGGGCGAGACTGCGTCTGCGGGCGAGACTGCGTCTGCGGGCGAGACTGCGTCTGCGGGCGAGACTGCGTCTCGCCCCTACGACGTCTCGCCCATACACCGTCATCCGGGCGAGACTGCGTCTCGCCCCTACACGTCTCTCGGTCTCTCATGGTACACCATATCGATCATCCTTGTCTTGCAGATCATCTCTGTTGGACAGGTAATCATGGCGGATCGCTACACGTACATCCCAATGATCGGGATGCTACTTGTCGCTCTGTCCGGCATTGCGTATCTGATGCACCGATGGAAGGGGGCTACACTGACCGTTGTAACGGTCTTTACGATAGCGCAAGGCGTACTCACGTTTCGTCAGGTGGGTATGTGGCACGATACCAAGACTCTCTGGACGAGTATTCTGGAGCGGTCCGGCAACACAGGGAGCGACGAGGCAGTTCGACGCAAGAACCTTTCCGACGGCTACCTGCCGATATACATCTACCGAGGCATCCACTACTTCGAAAAGGGCAACGCCCAAGCGTCATACGATGATCTGCGCGCATTGCTTGAATTCCCCTCGCCCCGTACCGATGCATACGAGCGCCTTGGCCTGCTTGCGGGCATGATGGGCAAGATCGATGAATCCATTACCGCCTACACGAGCGCCATCAATCTCGGAGACGCATCGGCAGATGCCTACCTGAATCGCGGCATCGGCTATCTCCGCACCGGACGTCCCAACGATGCCCGACGCGACTTTGAAACGGGGCTTACCCGCAATCCCCTTCCGGAAACGGACGTACGGTTGGGGAAGTTACGAGTGACAGGTGACCAGTGATAATAGCCCCGGGCCTTGGCCCGGGGTTTGGGATCCATGCGAAAGAATCGTCATCCCCGTGTTCCATGAGCTCAACATGCATGTCTCGCTCATGCAGGCAGCACAGGCATGTAATTACACCCTCGCTCCTTGCAAGTCTGAGCGGCTCGACGAAATCCGTATCAGCTGTGACCAAGACGATGACATCTGCAATCCCTCGTGTTGCGATGAGGGCCACATCTAATCCGATCATCATGTCGACACCCTTCTGCTGGAAAATGGGCTGTTGTTTCTCATCGATTTCTTGCCATCCTCTGAACCTGAGCTTGCCAACGCGAACATCCATCTGCTCCATTCGGCGAAGTCCATCGAGAAGAGTTTCCTGCTCTATTGCGACACGATTTTTTGAGAAATCGACCACCTTGCCAGACGGGTGGGGAATGCTGCCACGGAATGGTTCCGTGTCGTAGTAATTCGAGCGAAGCCAGCGAATCGGCACCTCAGGTGAGTTAGGCCATTGCAGTGAATTCCTAACACAGGCGCGCACTTCGCCAATGAATCGTTTAACGGCATCAGTAGTCGTTCGAGTCGACTGAAAGGGCAATTGTGAATGGAGCTTTGATGCGCCCGAGCGCAGCGCCTGGCGTAAGTATCCCCCATCTATGAGGATGACGGCCTTCATCGCAGCGACCTCACTGCGATAAAAAATTGCACCCCCGACAGATCACATCTGTCGAGGGTGTGTATCCCGCCCACGGGTTTATCGGTTGAATTTCCAGTGCCAATGCAAGGGTTGGCGAATATACGGCTCATTGTAGATCATGCTTTGTTGATGTTGGCGTTTAGGCATACAGAGCAGCAACAGCATCAAAACGTGACGCGGCAGAGGTCATCACGACCCACAGCGGGAATGGATTCCCGCATTCGCGGGAATGACGGCGGGAATGGATTCCCGCATTCGCGGGAATGACGGCGGGAATGGATTCCCGCATTCGCGGGAATGACGGCGGGAATGGATTCCCGCATTCGCGGGAATGACGGCGGGAATGGATTCCCGCTTTCGCGGGAATGACGGCGGGAATGGATTCCCGCATTCGCGGGAATGACGGCGGGAATGGATTCCCGCATTCGCGGGAATGACGGCGGGAATGGATTCCCGCTTTCGCGGGAATGACGAAACGTAATTCAGTACTTCAGTAATTAAGTAATTCAGTACCTCACCAATACCTCTCCTCCCGTCTGTCCTTGATGATATCGTTGATGCTGTTGAAGGACTTGATTCGGGTTTCGTGCGGAAGGATCTCGGTGATGATGACGGCATCGCCGTGTTCCGGAGCGTCGGCAAGGACGGAGCCGTTGAAAGAGTAGATGGCTGACTGACCATTGAACGAGACGTCTTCGTTGTTGTTGTGTTCGGCGCCGGTGCGATTGGCAACGGCGAGGTAGACTTTGTTCTCGAGGGCGCGCACGGGCATGGCCATGCGCCAGATGTGCGTGATGAGATTCGATGGACACACGACAACGTCAGCCCCTTTCAGAGCAAGCGTGCGCGCGCTTTCGGGAAAGCGCCAGTCGTAGCAGATCATCATGCCGAGGTGACAATCAAGATGCTCGAGGTGGATCACAAAGAAGCCCGTATCGCCGGGCGCAAAGCCAAGCGTCTCCTTGTAGAAGAGATGCGTCTTGCGGTACACCTGCGGCTGGGCAAGCCCCTTGCCGGCGATGACCGACGAGTTGAAGAAGGTGCCTTGATGAACTTCGGCAAAGCCGCAGACAACAACCTTCGAGGCGGATTCGGCAGCACTCACAATGCGACTGATGTGGGGTCCATCAAGGGGCTCGGCAATGCGGGCAACCTCGTGGGGGCCGATGTGGAAGTAGCCGCTGGTGGCCAGCTCGGGGAAGACGATAACGTCGGCATCAATGCGTTCGATGTCGGCAACTATACGATCCGTGTTCGCATCAAGGTCGGCAAAGGTCGGGGCAAACTGGACGCAGGCAAGACGCATTAGAATGACAGCGAGATGTTGAAGAGCGGTGTTGACCCGCGCATACCGATGCCGATGGTGCCGCGCGATGGTGTGTTGCCAGCCCCCGGCAAGAACGGCTCGGCAACGTCGAATAACTGACCGCGCAACTGATGCACGCCATAGGCAATGCCCGCACCAAGCGCATATCCGGCAAGCACATCCGTAAGGTAATGCACGCCAAGATTCATCCGCGCAAAGCCCGTCCACAGGGCAAATGCTGCCGAGGGGACGATCACATACCATTCGGGATAGCACAAGCTCAGCGATGTGGCCAATACGGCGGCACCGGCGGAATGACCCGAGGGAAATGATGCGCCAAGGGGCTTGCCACCCGGATATCTATTCGTGATGAGTCCGGGAAATGCTTCAAAGGGGCGATCACGATCAACGATCGCCTTTACCGCCGCAACGGCCACATACGTTAGCCCCAGGCTTGCGCCGATCTGCACGCCCGACTCTGCGGCGTGGCGCGCATCAGCCCCCTGGCTCATGAGAAGTCCGGAGACATACAGCACCGTTGGCACGGCCACACCCACCGGCAGCAGAGCATCGGAGACGGTGACCGAGGCCGAGGTGAGCCACGGCGAATTGATGTGATTGAGATCGTACACGATCCGTCCCTCGAAGGGAATCGCCTCCGACTCCTGCGCATGCAGGGTGGTTGTGCAGACAAGGGCGATGACCAAGATCAAACGTGACATGATGCAAAAGTAGGAGGGGGCGTATCTTCGCCCACGATGAATATTGCAATTATTGGTGCTACCGGATTGGTTGGGCGAACAATGCTGCGCGTGCTCGAGCAGCGTGATACGCCTGTCAATCACCTTGTGCTTGCCGCCTCGGCCCGGTCGGCTGGAACGATGATCGACGTGCGGGACAAACCCACCGTGGTTCGGGAACTGAGTCCGGACGTGTTTGATGGCATCGACTACGCCCTCTTCAGTGCCGGCGGAAACGTTAGCCGCGAGTTCGCCCCGATTGCTGCCTCACGGGGCTGCGTGGTGATCGACAACTCGAGTGCCTGGCGTATGGACCCCAACGTACCGCTGGTGGTGCCGGAGGTGAACCCCGATGATGCTTTCACGCATCGGGGCGTTATCGCCAATCCGAACTGCAGCACCATTCAGCTGGTGGTGGCTCTGAAGCCCCTTGCTGACGCCTTTGGATTGCGTCGCGTGGTGGTGAGTACCTACCAGTCGCCGAGCGGTGCCGGACAAACGGGCATCGACCAAATGAATGCCGAACTCGGCGGACGTCAGCCGGTGCAGCGTATCTCGCCGCATCAGATCGCCGGCAATACGGTGTTCCATAACATCGACAATGTTGACGCCTCTTCCGAAGAGGAGATCAAGGTGATGCGCGAAACACGCCGAATACTTCACAACGATCACCTACCCCTTGCCGTCACCTGCGTGCGCGTACCGGTGATTGGCGGACATGGAGAGTCGGTTGCTATCGAGACCGTCCAGCCATGTCCGCCCGACGCCGTCCGCCAGGTGCTTGCCTCGTCACCAGGGGTCGTGGTTCTGGACGATCCGGCCAACGCTGTGTATCCGACAACGGTGGGGTCCAACGAAATGGACTCCGTGTATGTTGGCCGTATACGCCCAGACACATCTGTTGACAACGGCGTAATGCTGTGGGTTGTTGCCGATAACCTTCGCAAGGGGGCGGCCACCAACGCAATCCAGATTCTCGAACTCCTCGAAGCGCATCGATGAACGCATACGCAGTGATCATGGCCGGTGGCTCCGGCGAACGGTTCTGGCCCCTTTCCCGCTCCAAGCGTCCGAAGCAGCTCTTGGCTCTGACATCGCAACGGATGATGATCGAAGAAGCCATCGACCGCATCGCGCCGATCATTCCTCTCGAGCGCGTGCTGATCATCACCAGTGCCGCTCTTCAGCAGCCCATCATCGATGCACTGCCAACACTTCCTCCGCAGAACGTGATAGCCGAACCGGCAAAGCGCAACACTGCCCCGTGCCTTGCGCTTGCCTGCAGCGTTATCGAAGCACGCGAAGGGGGCGATGCACTAATGGCCGTTCTCACGGCTGACCACTTCATCGGCAATGTGGAGGCTTTTCGTCACGACGTACAGGTGGCCCTCAACTATGCAGAAGGTCACAACGCCCTGCTGACCTTGGGCATTCCGCCAACGCGGCCGGAAACAGGCTATGGATACATCCGGATGTCCTCTGCCACAGCCCCCTCAACGGTAACCTCAGTGGCGGAATTCAAGGAAAAGCCAAACAGCGAAGGTGCTCTGGAGTACCTGCGCAGCGGGGACTACGTATGGAACAGCGGCATGTTCTTTTGGCGCACTCATGCGCTGTCGGATGCCATGCGTTCTTCATTGCCCGATGTTGGTGAAAAGATCACCGGCATGACGCAGGCGCTGCGGGGCGCTGCGCGGGAAGCTTCGCGGGACGCTGCGCGGGAAGCTTCGCGGGACGCTGCGCGGGACGCTGCGCGGGAAGCTGCGCGGGACGCTGCGCGGGAAGCTTCGCGGGACGCTGCGCGGGACGCTGCGCGGGAAGCTTCGCGGGACGCTGCGCGGGACGCTGCGCGGGAAGCTTCGCGGGACGCTTCGAGGGAGGAACTTGATGCGTTGTTTTCGCAGATGCCCGACATCTCCATCGATTACGGTGTAATGGAGCGTGCCGACAATGTCTTCGTGGTGCCGGCATCGTTCCCGTGGGATGACGTTGGCTCGTGGGACTCGCTGGATCGGATGCAGCCGCGCGACGCCAGGGGCAATGTGCTGCAGGGTGCGACCACCGTCGTCGATACCACCAACAGCGTCATCGTAAACGCCGCCAACGGTTCACATATCGTCACCGCCGTAGGCCTTGAGGATATCGTGGTTGTTGTGACCACCGACGCTACAATGGTCTGTGCCAAGGAGCGCGCGCAGGACGTCAAGCTCATCGTTAAGGCTCTGCGCGAGCAGGGACGCAGCGATGTCCTCTGAAGCATTGGTCCGCAGCGCGGCCGACCGAATTTCCATTGCCTTTGACCTTGAGGAAGGGGCTAACCTTGCCCCGTCTCAGCTTCTTGAGGAGATCCGGCGTCGGCTGATTGAGCGCATCGTGGAGATGCTGGCTCGTAACCCAGAAAAGCTCATGGCCATCCTTTACCGGATCGACGTCAAGGAGAGCGCCGTCAACCAGATCATGACCACGTCATTCCCCACTGAAGTTCCGATCCATCTAGCAGATCTCATCATCGAACGTCAGCTGGCAAAGGCCCGTTCACGGGCAGAGCATCGAGATACATCCTCCTAGATCGCAATGATAAACGTTCTTACGAACATCTCGTCACTCGTAACCCTGCGCGGAGATGGCTCGCGTGCCCGCACGGGTCATGAGATGCAGTGCATTGACGAGATCCGCAACGGTGCACTGGTGCACAACGGCTCCACGATTCTCTGGGTTGGCCAAGCATCAGCCTTGCCCCCTGCCTACGTGGACGGAGCAACGGTCACCGACTGCACCGGCAAGACCGTGATGCCGGGCTTTGTTGACTCCCACACGCACATGGTGTTTGCTGGTTCTCGCTCGCATGAGTTTGCTCGGCGACTGGCCGGCGCATCCTATGCCGACATCGCTGCGGAAGGGGGCGGCATCCTCACCACGATGCAGGCCGTGCGCTCTGCAAGCGTGGACGAGCTGGCGGAGGTTGGCAGGCGTTTGGTGGACTCTGCCGTGCGTCACGGAAGCACCACCATCGAGATCAAGAGCGGCTATGGACTTGACGTGGCCAGCGAACTGCGCCTTTTGGAAGCCGCCGGACGTCTCAAGCAGGAGGGCCGGGCACATATCCATGTAACGTTCCTCGGGGCCCATGCCGTGCCCCCTGAATGGAAACACGATCCCGATGGCTACGTGGACCTTGTCATCAACGAGATGCTTCCCGCCGTGGCCGAACAGGGCATCGCGGAGTTCTGCGATGTGTTTACGGACAAGGGCTTCTTTACCCGTGAGCAGAGCACGCGCATCCTCAGGGCCGCGAGCGACCATGGCCTGAAGCTAAAGGTCCACGCCGACGAGATAGCCCTGGTGGGAGCCTCCGACATGGCGGCCGAACTGGGCTGCATCAGTGCCGACCATCTCGAGCACAGCACCGTTGATGAGGTGCGCCTGCTACGCGATGCCGGCGTTGTGTGCACGCTGCTTCCCGGCACCGCCTACACACTGCGTCTCCCCTTCCCCGATGCCCGCATGATGATTGAGCAGGGGGCTATCGTTGCCCTGGCAACGGACTGCAACCCAGGCTCGTGCTTCACGGAGAACATGCAGACAATCCTTTCTCTTGCGTGCATCAACATGCGCATGAGCATCGAGGAAGCCATTACCGCAGCAACCATCAATGGCGCTGCCGCCCTCGGCATCTCCCATATCACCGGCTCACTCGAAACAGGCAAACGCCCCGATGTGGTCATCTACGATGTACCGCGATATCAGGATGTGGTGTATCATTTTGGGGTGAATCAGGTGACATCCGGGAGGATGACTGATGACTGATTACTGATTACTGATTACTGATGACTGATGACTGATTACTGATTACTGATGACTGATGACTGATGACTGATGACTGATTACTGATTACTGATGCCGGTGCGTGAGTTTGTTTGATAAGTGCAAAGCTCTGCGTCATCCCGAGGAGCTGCAACCCCGAGCGTAACGAGGGGGCAGCGACGGGGGACCTACGGTTTCTCGCCGACTACGTCGGCTCGGAATGACGCCTCCGTCTCTCGTACCCCGGGCCAAGGCCCGGGGCTATTATGGATGACTTCGTTTCTTGACCGCAATCACTTTTCCGCAAATAGCGTCCGAGCATCCATCCGCTCGTGCAGGATTCTCACGATCACAATGTCTCCAGCATCGATGATCTGGTAGAAGATGATGTGTGATCCTGATGCGACACCCATGATACCAGGCAGGATGTGGTAGTATGACTTACCCTTATGCGGAGCTTTTGAAAGATCCAGGCAAGCATTGATGAGGTGACCGTAGTATATGTCCGCTTGCTTCTCCGACCAATTATCGTAAGTGTATTCCCATATGTTCGACAGGTCATCAACGGCTTTCTCCGAGAGAAAGTACCTAGGCATTTATCCTCTTTTTCTTCTTCAGTGAGGAGAGATGTTGATCCGGATGAAAACCACTTGCAATGCCGCTCTCGATACCTGCAGTGATAGCCTGTTTCAGTTCGAGAAACCGAACCTCTTCGGCTTCCAGCAGTCGAAGCCCCGCACGAACAACTTCGCTGGCATTGTTGTATCGGCCACACTCGATCGAGTGGGTAATGAATGACTCGAAATGTGATCCGAGAGAGATTGATGTGTTTTTGCCCATGTGTAGACCTCAACGGCAAACATACCAAATATTGGTAACCATCTCGTCTCTCGAACCCCGTATCTTCGTCCATGCATCTTTACAACACTCTCACGCGCCAGATCGAACCTTTTTCGCCCCTTTCCGATGGAATTGTGCGGATGTATTCGTGCGGGCCGACCGTATATGATGTGGCCCACCTCGGCAACATGCGCGCGTTTGTGTTTGTGGACCTGCTGCAGCGGGCATTGCGCGCGGTAGCGGGCTATAGGGTGCGCTGGGTGATGAACATCACCGATGTGGATGACAAGACGATTCGTGATAGCGCCGTGGGCTCGGCACGATGGCGCGCCCCGATGGGCGAGCAGTCGGATGACCTGCGCGCCAACCTGCGGGCCTACACGATGTTCTTTGAGGAAGAGTTCAAGCGTGACTTGCAGGTGCTGGGAATCCGTATGGATCACTTCGAGGCAATGCCGAGAGCAACCGACTACATTGATGAAATGCAGCACCTGATCCGCGAGATCGTGCGCTCAGGGTTCGGCTACGCATCAGAGGGTTCAGTGTACTTCAATGTTGGCGCGTATGCGCAGTCGCATTCCTATGGACGTCTCTTTACCATCGATACAGCAAACTTCCGTGAAGGCGTGCGCATCGATGCCGACGAGTACGATCGGGAATCTGTGAGTGACTTTGTGTTGTGGAAGGGGCGAAAGGACAGCGAACCCTACTGGGACTTCGAGATCGACGGCGAGTCACTCCCCGGACGTCCGGGCTGGCATATTGAGTGCTCGGCGATGTCCAAGGAGCTTCTCGGACTGCCCTTCGACATTCACACCGGCGGCGTTGACCTGCGATTCCCCCATCACGAAGACGAGCTTGCACAGTGCTGCGCCGGGTACCACGTTGCCGACCAAGCACGCTTCTGGATGCACAACGAATTCCTCGAGGTCGAGGGCAAAAAGATGTCGAAGTCTCTCGGCAACTTCTATACTCTGCGCGACCTCGAAGCCATGGGCCATGATCCACTTGACATTCGATTTGCGCTGATGCTTGGTAGCTACCGCGCCGTCTTGAACTTCACCTTCGAGAGTCTGCGCGCAGCCGCAACGGCAAGGGGGCGCACCCAGAATCTTATTTGGGACCTGATGGATTCGGCAAGCATCACCGAGTCCGTCGATTTAGGCGGAGCAATGCCGGAAGACGTTGCCGCGGCCTTTGCCGATGATCTGAACGTACCGCAGGCACTTGCCCGCACGTACGAGTACTGCGCCCGCAACAGCGATGCCCGCACGGATGCCGTCAAAGCTCGTGAGGTGCTCGGTGCGTTGCAGCGCATCAACGACGTACTGGCCGTGTGGACCTTTACCACACGTCCAACCATTGATGTTCCGGCAAATGTCCGTGACCTAGCCGACCAGCGTTGGACTGCACGCACGGCAAAGGACTGGTCCGAAGCCGACCGCCTGCGCAACGAGCTTGCATCTCTTGGATGGTCCATGAAGGACGGCAAGGATTCCTATACCCTCCAGCCCCTTTCCTAGATCCAGCCTATGCTCATCTCCGTTACGATCATCGGAAGTGGACGGGTGGGAACGTCGATTGCGAAGTACGGAAGTACGGAGGTACGGAATGACGGAGGTACGGAGGTACAGCAACGTCATTCCCGCGAAGGCGGGAATCTTTGCACGATGACGATCAACAATAGCCCACCGCCTTGGCCGTGGGGTGCGGGAATCCATGCGTTCAATCGTCATTCCCGCGAACGCGGGAATCCATCGTCGGAAGAACGTCATTCCCGCGAACGCGGGAATCCATCGTCGGAAGAACGTCATTCCCGCGAACGCGGGAATCCATCGTCGGAAGGGCTGCACGCGTCCCTGATCTCCGCCCGCGAATTCTTGGCGGATCCCGCCTCGACGGTCATTGAGCGTTCCGACGTCATTGTGCTGGCCACCAAGGACGCGGTGCTGACGGAGGTTGTTGGTAAGCTTGCGACGCACCACTCGAAAGTTCTCCGCGGGGCACTCGTGCTGCACGTCAACGGCTCACTCGGTGCAGATATCCTTGAGCCCCTTGCACGGCATGGTGCCCATGTTGCCGCAGCGCATCCGTTTCAGACTTTTTCCACGGCGGACCCAGCGCTCCTTACCGGCATTGGTTGGGGAGTTGAGTGCGATGCGGCGGCTTGGCCGCTGACGGAGCAGTTTGTTCGCCTGGTAGGGGGCTTCCCGTTCCTCCTGCCTAACACGGATGCTGTTTCGAAACGCCGCTATCACGCCGCCGCTGTGGCAGCATCCAACTTTACCTACGCCGCCTACGACCTTGCACTGCGTCTGGCCGAAGATGTCGGCCTCCCCCCAACGGAGTTCCTTGTCCCCATCATGCGTCAGACCCTCGAGAATGCGATCGATGCCATCGCCCACAACACCCCCTTCCCCATCACCGGCCCGCTCGTCCGTGGCGACGTGGAAGCCGTGCAACGTCAGCTCGATGCTATGCCCGAACACCTCAAAGACCAGTATGTCCATTTGACAGAAGCGCTACGGAAAACGGTGGGGAGGGAGTGAGTTACTGAATTACGGAGTTACGGAGTTACGGAGGTACTGAGGTACGGAGTTACGGAATTACTGAATTACGGAGGTACGGAGGTACGGAGGTGCTGAGGGACGGAAATGAACATTTATTGGTTATTGTGACCGTTCGAAATCTGCTTTCACAAGGATGACGATCTTTGCATCCGTACCTCAGTACCTCCGTACCTCCGTACCTCCGTACCTCCGTACCTCCGTACCTCCGTACCTCCGTACCTCCGTACCTCCGTCCCTCCGTCCCTCCGTCCCTCCGTCCCTTCGTCCCTCCGTCCCTCCGTAACTCCGTCCCTTCGTCCCTCCGTAAATCAGTAACTCCGTCCCTCCGTCCCTCCGTCCCTCCGTCCCTCCGTCCCTCCGTAACTCCGTCCCTCCGTAACTCCGTCCCTCCGTAACTCCGTAACTCCGTCCCTCCGTCCCTCAGTAATTCCGTAATTCCGTAATTCAGTAATTCCGCACTCCTCTCCCCCATGACCTTCTCATCCGTTCGGCACATTCACTTTGTTGGCATTGGCGGCTCCGGCATGAGCGGCATTGCCGAGATATTGCTGTCGCAGGGGTTTACCGTGAGCGGCTCGGACCTGAGCGGGAGTGCCACCACGGAGCACCTGACGTTGAAGGGGGCAAGTATCTTCATTGGTCATTCGGCGGAGAACATTCACGGGGCCGAGGTTGTGGTGTACTCGTCGGCCGTAAAGCCGTTGGAGAATCCGGAGACGATGGCTGCGCTTGAGCGGAAGATCCCGGTGATCCGCCGTGCAGAAATGCTGTCGGAAGTGTCGCGCTTAAAGTACACCCTGGCCATTGCAGGCACTCATGGCAAGACCACCACAACATCCATGTGTGGTCTGGTAATGATGAAGGCCGGGCTTGACCCAACCGTTATCGTTGGTGGACGTCTGACAGGGCTCGGTGGCTCGAACGCGCGTCTTGGCACGGGCGACTGGGTTGTCCTGGAAGCCGATGAGTATGACCGGTCATTCCTACAGCTACTGCCAACGATTGCCGTTATCACCAACATCGAAGCAGATCATCTCGACATCTACAGCGACCTTGACGACATCAAGGGGGCGTTCACTGAGTTCAGCAACAAGGTTCCGTTCTACGGTGCGGCACTCGTCTGTTTAGACGATCCCGGTGTGCGCGACGTGATGCCCCATATCAAGCGTGTGACCATAACCTATGGAACCACGCCGCAGTGCGACGTGCGGGCCAGCAACATTGCCTATAGCGAGCGAAGCAGCTCCTACGATCTTGCCTACCGTGGAGAGCCCCTTGGCCGGATAACGCTCAACGTGCCCGGCGAGCACAATGTGCTGAACTCCCTAGCCGCCTGTGGGGTAGCCCTGCAATGCGGCGTGCCCGCCCAAACCATTCAGCAGGCCCTGGCTGAGTTTGGCGGTGTGTACCGCCGCTTCGAGATCAAGGGCGAGACCTCAGGGGGCATTCTGGTGATCGACGATTACGCGCACCATCCAACGGAGATCCTGGCCACTTTGGAGGCCGCCCGTAAGGGGTGGGACAGGCGCATCGTGGCAGTGTTTCAGCCCCATACCTACACCCGCACGCGAGACTTCTACCGGGAGTTTGCCACGTCGTTCGACAATGCCGACGTTATTGTGCTGACCGACGTCTATGCTGCCCGGGAAGAGCCCATCGAAGGCGTCAGCGGGCGCCTTATCGCCGATGCCGCCCGGGATGCCGGACACCGTCACGTTTTCTACGCAGAAACGCTCAATGATGTCAGTATCCTGCTCGAAGAGCTCCTCCGTCCGGGTGATATCCTGCTTACCATGGGTGCCGGAGATGTCTGGCGCGTAGGTTCGAAGGTCAGCAACTGACTATTTTTGTAGTCCCGTCGTCAGGACGGGGCGTTTCACCACTTTCATTTTTATGAACTTCATGCTGCATTCCGCCATGACGTCCGTTGCACGTAGTGTCTCCGTACTGCTGCTCCTCTGCTGCGCCGCCACCATTACTGTGGCCCAGAAGAAGAAGGCATCAACCAAGCCTGCACCATCAGCCGCCAAGATCGTTGCGGCTCCAAGCTTTGCCCCATCGACTGTACTTGCCACCGTTGGTGGCGAACAGGTTCTGCTGGGTGATGTTGAGCGGGCCTTTCAAAAGAACCTCACCCGCCGCGATACGCGCCTGGCCACCGTCCCGCGTGACACGGCACTGGAATTTCTACGGCTCTATACGAACTACCGTCTCAAGGTAGCCGATGCCCGCGATAGGGGGCTGGAGCAGGATTCTGCGGTGCGCCTGGATCTTCAGAACAACCGTCGACTTCTCTCCGAAACGTTCTTCTTTGACAAGGCCGTTGCCGACAAGCGCATCCGCGAGCTGGCCACCCGTCGCCTGATGGAATTGGAGATCGGCGTTATCCTCTGTGCCGTGCCGGAACAGTCCACTCGCGGTTGGGATACACTTGCCAGCCGACTGAAGTGCGAGCGCCTTATCGCTCAGCTGAAGTCGGGTGCCGACTTCGATAAGCTTGCCCGCGATTCTTCGGACGACAAGGAAACGGCTGCCAATGGCGGACGTCTGCCATGGATCTCCGGTGGATCGATCATCAAGGTCGTGGAGGACGCATCGTACTCGTTGCCCGTTGGTGGCGTCTGCACAAGCCCCCTTCAGTCGAAGTACGGCTACTTCATCGTCAAGGTGTACCAGCGCGCACCGCGCGTGACGGTGAAGTTTCGTCATATCCTTCTTTCGCCAAACGACAATCGCGACAGCGTAGCAACGAGTCTCTTTGCCGACACGCTTTTGTCGATTCTGGCAATGAAGCCGTCGCAACAGAATACGATTCTGGCGGTGCGAAAGATCACGCCGAGCGGCAATGCCTTTGCTGACCTTGCCAAGGCCTACTCTGACGATAAGACGTCGGCCGCTAAGGGCGGTTACCTTGGTGGCGCATATTCCCGCTCGTCGGGCATGGAGGGCGGTGGTTCGCGCTTGGTAACTCCGTTTCAGGATGCTGTCTTCGCTCTGCGGGACGGGCAAGTCTCGGGCAAGGTAAAGACCATGTTCGGCTGGCATATCATCATCCGGGATTCGTCGCGCGTGCCGGACTCGGTGGCCGAGTTTGATAATGCAAAGCGCACATACCGCCGACTCTACTACGAAGAAGACAAGCGGACCGTTCTCGACTCTGTCCGCCAAACAATGAACAGCGGCTGGGATGAGTCCGTAATGCGCGAAGTTCTTGGCTCGATCGATACCACAAAGAACACTCAGGACACGGCGTGGATTTCGTCGCTTTCAGAAGACCTTCTCAATCGCGTGATCTTCCGACTGCCGGGATCGAATCTTACGGTCCGTCAGTTCGGTGACACGCTACGCCGCCGCATCGACATGCGTGGCTTTACGTTGAACCGTGCCGGCTTTGAGCGTGCCATCAACAAGATTGCCGACCCGATTGTCCTCGACAAGGCAACTGCCGGAATGGAAACACGCTACGAAGATTTTGCCGCCTTGATGAAGGAATTCAACGATGGCATTCTGCTCTTCAAGGTCGAAGAGAAAGAGGTGTGGAGCAAACTCAAGTTCGACACCACCGATGCCCGAGCGTTCTATGAAAGCACCCGCTCACGCTGGGTTACCGAGACCAAGTATGACTTCACGGAATGCTATGTCCTGACCGATTCGCTCCTGAATCTCGTCAAGGCCGACATGTCCGCAGGCAAGAATCTGGCCGACATTGCCGCAGCCTATACGCAGCGCGATGGAATGCGCGACGTCCGTGGAAAGAATACCGGCCTTACGCAGAAGGCCTCCCAGCTTGCCCAGAAGTTCACCGCAACATCCAAGATTGGCGATGTGGTTGGACCGTTCAAGATCGACGCCGGCTGGTCGGTCATCCGTCTTGACGGTATAACGGCTCCGGAGCAGAAGACCTTTGAAGCATCAATCTCGGACCTTGCTCCGGCATATCAGGATGCCCTGCAGAAGCGCCTTACCGAATCATGGCTCTCGGGCGTGCGCTCACGTCACCCTGTGGTGTACAACAACACCAACATCGACAAGATCTGGGGAGCCCCTTCATCGACGAGTGGCTCAAAGTGATTATGGCCTCATCGACTATGCGAATTGCTCTCATCCTCCTATCGCTAATGATGTCAGGGGGCGTACGTGCCTCTGCACAGGACGCGATGGAGGGGATAGTAGCGATCGTGGGTCGGGAGATCATTCTGCAGTCCGACATCAACGGACAAGTGGCGGCCATGGCTCAGCGCGATCCGCGGATGAACCAGAAGGACCCGGCCCTGCGCAAAGCGATCCTTGATCAGCTGATCAATGAGAAGCTGGTGCTGACCAAGGCCCAGCTGGACACAACGCTTGAGGTAACTGATGAGGATGTATCGTCGCGCATGGACTACCAGATCCAGGTGCTGATCCAGCAGTTCGGATCAGAGAAGCGTATCGAAGACGTGTACGGAATGAGCATCAGCAAGATCAAGAAGGATTTTCGTGACGAGATCCGCAAGCGTCTGCTCATCGAGCGTATCCAGCAGAAGATGTTCAGCGATGTGAAGGTCAGCCGTGGCGACGTGGAGAGTTTCTACAATCGCTATAAGGATTCCATCCCAAAGGTGGCGGACCGCGTTGACTTGTATCACATCGTCAAGTACGTCAAAGCATCAGACGAAAAGAACAAAGAAGCACAGCAGCTGGCGCTGCGTATCCGCGACTCGATCATCAAGGGTGGCTCGTTCAGCGACTTTGCCCGACGATATTCGGGTGACCCGGCATCGGCAGCCAATGGGGGCGACCTTGGCACGGTTGATAAGGGGAAGTTCGTGCCGACCTTCGAGGCAGCGGCATTTGCGCTCGAGTCGAACGAGATCTCTCAGCCCGTAGAATCACCATTCGGCTGGCACGTGATTCAGCTCATCGACAAAACGTCTTCCTCCATCACCACGCGCCACATCCTCATCAAGGTTGGCCAGAGTGATGAGGATCGCCAGGCCGTACAGAAGGAACTGAGCTCTCTCAAGGGGCGAGTAGCCGCCGGAGAGAACTTCGAAGAGCTTGCCAAAAAGATGAGCGACGAGCGCGAAACTCAAGGCTTCGGTGGATCCATGGGCACCATTGAGCTCGAGCGTCTGCCGGCAGAGATGCGTACGATCATCTCGTCACTTCCCGATGGCGGCGTGTCGGACCCGCTCCCCTACGCCGCTGACCCGACAAAGCCCGGCTACCATATCCTGTATCGCAAGCGGTTCATCGCCTCGCACGCCCCTTCCCTCGCAGATGACTTCAAGCAGATTGAACAGCTTGCACTGATGGATAAGCGTCAAAGGTTGGAACAGGACTGGATTCAGGACCTGCGCAAGAAGCTATACTGGGAAGTGCGGTGATTACTGATGACTGATGACTGATTACTGATTACTGATTACTGATTACTGATTACTGATTACTGATTACTGATTACGCTACGATTTTTCGAGTCGCATTTTTGTTTTTGTGATGATTACGCTCAGGAGTTTGACAAGAGACGTTGCGGACAAGCTGATTTCAGCGACGATCTCTGGTGTCAATAGCGTAGGTTCAGCGGTCAAGAGGCCAAGCCAATAGAAAACTTCTCCGAGTTCCTTTTCCGCGATCTTGAGCTTGTGCACGAAGTCCTTCGGCGATTCCGCGTATTGTGCTTCGCGAATATTGGCACCAACAGATGTTGATGCACGATAAAGCTGTTGTATCGCGCTGATCTCAATGCCGCATTTACGCGACGCAGCGATGCACATTGCTCGAGTGCGTCGCGCAAACTCGACCGAGATGCGCTGCAAATCTCCGGTGGTGTTCCGGGTGTATATGATGTCATACTCGTTCATGAAGATCAATGAGCATCGAGCGCCCAAAACGTGACGCACCTTGTCATCAGTCATCAGTCATCAGTCATCAGTCATCCTGTTATCTTTGGCGAATGCAATCCAAAGCGAGTAAGTTCTTTCTCCTCCTCCTGCTGCTAGGTGGCGTCATCTGGATTGGCGGCGGCATTCTCCGCATGGTCGTTGGATACAGCGTCTTCGTACCTGGAACGCTTGAATGGAATCCCATTCAGTCCGATGCGGCGCGGCTTCAGTCGATCTGGCTGTACACATTGCTTGGAGGCTGGACCGGTTGGTCGTCTGCCGTTGCTGTGCTCGGTGGTATCGGTTCGATGATCAACCTCAGACCCTACTTCCGCCGTCATGGCTGGCTTGTGATGGCCTCGATCCTCTTCTGCCTCGTCATCCCAATCCAGGCCTATGTCGTAATGGAGGATTACCGGCTGTGGACGTTTTTTGATGCTGCAAGCAGCATGCCACTTGCGCCACAACAGGATATCTTTGCGGTCTTCCTCTCTCGGTTCATCAATCCCATCGTCAACGTCCTCGTTGCAATGTCAACGCTGGCACTTGTGACTATTGTGGCCCTTGGTGCATTGCAGCCCCTTTCCCAATCAAAACAGACAAGTACGAAATGAAAGCAGATAAGCTCCTCGAAGAACTCACCAACGTTGCCACGTCGCTCGACTATTCGGTCCGACGCGAGCAGGGGACCTTTCGTGGTGGCGCCTGCGTGGTTCGCGAGAAGCGCCTCATTCTGCTTAATCGCTCCATGCCCTACGAGGCCGCAGCGGTGATTCTTGCGCGGGCCTTGTGCACGCTCGTTCCGGAGGATACATTCCTGAAGCCGGCCGTTCGGGATATCATTGAGCGTGAACGGGGCTGGGTAGCCGCGCATCCGGGTGTGACGTTTGAACTGACAGTGCAGGAAGCCGCGTGACGCGCTGTGCCACGATCGCCATCGTCGGACGTCCGAACTCGGGCAAGTCCACCCTGCTGAATGCCATCATGCAGATGCATCTGAGTATCGTTACGGCAAAGCCGCAGACCACGCGCAAGCGTATTCTGGGGATCGACACCACGGACGATGTTCAGCTTATTTTTCTGGATACTCCGGGGATGCTCAAGCCCCGATATAAACTGCAGCGCTCAATGATGGGGTTCGTTGAGGAATCCTTGGACGAGGCAGACATCATCTGTGTGGTGGTGGACACGAAGAAGGCGATAGAGCGCAAAACGGTGCTCGATCCGCTCTGGCTGGAAGCAGTGAAGAAACGCAAACGTCCAACCGTTCTCGTGTTGAACAAGATGGACGCCGTGGGCATCCGCAAGGAAGCGCTCCCACTCATGGAAGAAGCGCGCCTGAGCGGCATGTTCGAAAAGGCCATCGCCATCTCGGCGAAAGACAACAAGTACGTTGATGAACTCCTTGTGATGCTTCGCGAACTAGCTCCGGAAGGCCCCTTTGCCTTTGACCCAGAAGCTGCATCCGACCAGACCGACCGGTTCTTTGTTGGGGAGTTTATCCGTGAATCAGTCTTCAAGCAGTTCACGGAAGAAGTACCCTACGCCACCGAGGTGATGATCACCGAATTCAAAGAAAACCCCGAAGGCAAATGGTATATCGGGGCCGACGTCATCGTAGAGCGCGACAACCAAAAGGCGATCATTATCGGCGCGAAAGGGGCTGCCCTGAAAAAAATCGGCGAAACCGCCCGCGCAACAATCGAAGAATACCTGGGTCATGCAGTCTACCTGGAACTCTACGTCAAGGTCCGCTCCGACTGGCGAAATGACAAAGCGCAGTTGAATAGTATGGGATATTGAGGGACGGAATTACTGAATTACTGAATTACTGAATTACTGAATTACGGAGTATCCTCTCGTCTCTCGTCTCTCGTCTCTTGTCTCTCGTCTCTTGTCTCTCGTCTCTCGTACCCCGGGCCAAGGCCCGGGGCTAATAAGGCCCGGGGCTATTAGCGGGGTCTACCACCCGTCTCTCGTCTCTTGTCTCTCGTCTCTCGTCTCTTGTCTCTCGTCTCTCGTCACTTGTCACTCGTCTCTCGTCTCTCGTCTCTCGTCACTTGTTGCCGTACATCGTGCCGGCACCTACGGCAACGATGCCGTCGTATCCACCGTAGTCGAGTTCGCGGTAGTAGGCGAAGGAAATGAACGTGTTATTCGCCGAGGCGGTATTGCCTTCGAATTCCTCGTAGTTCACGTTGATAGCATCGTAGGAATCCGCACTGATACGACCATTCGCATAGAGGTAGTTGTGACGTCCGCGGCGGACCCATTGGCGGAGGCGATAGAGTCTCAGCTGTGCATCGAAGTACATCATCCAATCCCGGTTCGGACGCCAGTTATTGAAGGACCCCGCGACGAAGATGTCGTCGTCACTCGCTCCGCCGGGCGTTGGGTCCAACAGGAACTCCACGGGAACGAACTCATCAATGGCGTTTGAAATGCCCCCTGCCAGCATTGCACCGTCATCGGCGCGCTGCACAAACATCCCGTTGCGACGGATGTCCGAGAGTCCGATCGGGATCGGCTGGCCTGTGGAGGGGAACCGTCCGGGGTTGGAGACATCCAGCACGCGATACTCGTTCTGTGCCGGTATGCGAGAGACACGAAAGATCTTTCCTCCCTGCACCATGCCGAGAATGTCCGACCCGATCGTACCAGGATTTACGACCGACCGCAGCCGCTCTGAGGCAATGAATGGGTCGTACCAGCGGTTGTTACGATACAGCACAACAGTGTGAAGATTCGTCGAGAGCAGGCGTGCAGTGTTGTCCTGCACCATCGTCTCGATGGTATAGGCTGTTCCGCTGACGCGGTAGCGGGGCTGGTAGAAATCCGTCATGAAATTCATGCGAATCGTCGCACGGGTCTCGACGGCAAAGAACCGGGTCTCGGCAATGAGTGAGTCACTATCCAGATCGTGGATCTTCACCAGCCAATTCCCGGAGAACCGTATGGAGGTCTGAACATTTGGCAGCGACAGCATTCCACGATATCCCGAATAGGTGGATCTGGCCGGCATGATTTTCCAATCAACGAGCGTGGTGCGGTTGTTCACATCGGAGAGAAATCCATTCTCATCCGGCGTCCAGTCGGCATTGCAATGCACAATGCGTGCATAGACGTTGGGGATGGAGGATGCCGACACGTCGAACTCGATCGTCACAGAGTTGGATCCTACATCGCCCCCTTTCTCCGCACTCAACACAACCACCGGGGGTAGCGCTTCGTTGGAACCACCGTAGGCGCGGATCATTCGAACAACAACATCAGCACCGTAGCCGGCGATGCCCGGCATCAACAAAAAGAGGATCAGGACGATGCGTCGCATCATCCCCGGCGGGCCTTCATAACCTCACGCTGACGCAGGCGGATCTCGCGACGCATGGATGCTTCTTCGTAGCGAAGTTTTTCCTCGTCGGTCTGTGGTTCGAGGGGCGGTGCGGGAAGGGGCTTGCCATATTGATCGATGGCAACAAAGGTCAGGTACGCTTCCGAGGTCCGCGTGCGGGTTCCGTTGAGCGGGTCTTCTCGTTCGACGTGAACGAACACCTCCATGGAGGTATGGAATGCCCGCGTCAGAATGGATGATATGTGTACGACGTGCCCGAGCTTGATGGGCTCGTTAAAGTTGATCTCATCGACAGAGGCCGTTACACAGACCTTGCCGCTGTGGCGCATGGCGCTCAGAGCGGCGGCGATGTCGATCCAGTGCATGAGTCGGCCACCAAGGAGGTTTCCGAGATAGTTGGTGTCGTTGGGTAGCACAAGCTCGGTCATCACCACGGTGCTTTCTGCCGGCGTCTTCATTTGATTCCCTTCTCTAGTGCGTCGACGACGGATCTTTGCTCAGGTTGTTTCACCATCCGCCGGTAGGCAGCGATGGCCGTGCGCGCCTCGTCATTTCGCTGAAGCTGGATAAGTACGTCGATCTTCTGAACCAGCGCCGGTTCGAGCCACTTGCTGTCCGGATACTCGTCGATGATCGCATCGTACTGAATGATCGCTGCCCGGCGGGCGTAGGTGCGGATATAGTGCTCGGCAGCCAGCCAGAACCGCTCGGCAAGTCTGTCCCGAAGTTCACGGATCCGCTTGGTTGCCTCGAGTCCTAGTGAGTCGCGCATGTACATAGACTGAAAGTCCGTGTACGCCATGATCGCCTTGCGAGTATTCTCCTGATCCCTATCGGCCGGTAGTGCGATCTTATCGTAACACAATGCTGCTTTATACATCGCCTCACGAACAAACTCACTCGACGGATAAGACCGGCGCAACTGGTTATAGTTGAACGCCGCCATGATATACTCACTCCGCTGGAAATTGATCTCTGCCAGGTAGTACTGCGCGTCATCTGCATACTGCGATGCCGGGTACTGGAGTTTAATCACATCAAACTTTGCCTGCGCCTCAAGCCAGTTGTCGTCGTCGTACGCCGCCTTGGCCTCGGTGTAGATCTCGTCAACAGTCTTGGACTTCTTCGCCCCCTCCGCAGAGGAGCACGCACTGAGAACGATGCCAAGCACGGCAAAAAGTGGAATGAACAAACGAAACATAGTTCGAAGTTACGGAGGTACTGAATTACGGAGGTACTGAATTACGGAGGTACTGAATTACGGAGGTACTGAATTACGGAGGTACTGAATTACGGAGGTACCGAATTACGGAGTTGCTCACCAATGTTGGAGTACCTCCTTAACTCTGTAACTCTCGTAACTCTCGTCACTCTGTAACTCTCGTAACTCTCGTAACTCTCGTAACTCTCGTAACTCTCGTAACTCTCGTAATTCAGTAATTCAGTAATTCAGTAATTCAGTAATTCAGTAATTCCATACCTCAGTAACTCCGTAATTTCCATTGATGTCTCGTCCAAATACTTCAACAGATCCGGTGCGTCGTGATGATGACGTTGATGCATCGTTGCGCCCGATATCGTTCGACGATTTTACCGGACAGCGGAAGATCGTTGAGAATCTGAAGGTCTTTATCGCTGCGGCAAGGGGGCGAGGTGAATCGCTCGACCATGTGCTGCTGACCGGACCTCCGGGTTTGGGAAAGACCACGCTTTCGCACATCATCGCGCGAGAGATGAATGCGCAGATCAAGATCACATCCGGACCCGTGCTCGAAAAGCCGGGAGATCTTGCTGGACTGCTGACGAGTCTGGACGAGAACGACATTCTGTTCATCGATGAGATTCATCGACTCTCACCGGTGGTTGAGGAATACCTCTATTCAGCTATGGAGGACTTCCGGCTCGACATCATGATCGACTCGGGTCCGGCTGCCCGCTCGGTGCAGCTCTCCATTCCCCGCTTCACCCTTGTTGGGGCAACAACACGTCAGGGTCTGCTCACAGCCCCTTTACGGTCCCGCTTTGGCATCACAAATCGTCTTGATTACTACGACGCTGCAGACCTTGCGATGGTCATCCGTCGAAGTGCCGCCCTGCTCGGAGTGCCGATCCACGACGATGGAACAAATGAGCTTGCGCGCCGTGCCCGGGGAACCCCGCGCATTGCCAATCGCCTGCTGCGTCGCACACGGGATTTTGCTGATGTGAAAGGGGGCGGAACCATCACACGTGAAGTTGCCCGCATGGCGCTTGAGGCCCTGGACGTTGATGAGTTCGGCCTGGATGAGATGGACACGCGCGTGATACTGGCGCTGATCGAGAAGTTCAATGGCGGTCCGGTAGGGATATCCACACTTGCAGTTGCCGTGGGCGAGGATGCAGGCACACTTGAAGAAGTCTACGAGCCATTTCTGATACAGCAGGGATTTCTACAGCGGACGCCACGCGGACGTACCGCTACGCCCCTTGCCTATCGACACATGGGATTGAGCGCACCGAATTCCCCAACGACCTTATTTTCGAATGACGACGTATGACAAATCTTCGACTGACTATCGCGTGCATGATCGCAGTGGCCTCAATGCCAGCTCTCTCCCAGAGTCCGGCATCAAAGGTTGATCTCTTTTCTGCCGTTCGCATTGAGCTCACCAGCCGTGATCTGCTCGAATCGCTCACGTGGTGGGCACGGCTCGGCTTTTCGCCAATCAGGCGTCCGGGCGACCGTGTGGACTCGGCGTTGACGCTAACCGACGGACAGGTTGTGATAACGCTGGTGCGCAAGTCACAACCGTCACCGGCGCTGATCTTCAGCGTCGAAGATCTTGAGGCAACCAAGCGCGCTCTTGATGGTCTGGGGTTTCGATCGGATGCGGCAACGCAGGACTCAACACTCCGCGAGATCCGCCTGCGCTCGCCCAACAGCGTCTTTGCAACCATTCGACCCAAGAAGGTCGAAACCGAAATCCGCCCAACAACCGAAATGAATCCGGTCTGCGGAAAGCTCACGGAACTGAGCACTGCCGCCGAGGTCCTCAGTACAGAGAGAGACTGGTGGTCCAAGCTCGGCTTTAAGGTCGTCCGTGGAGATAGCATCCCGTATAAGTACGTCAACATGACAAGCGGCTTTACAGAGATCGGAATCCACCAGGGCCGAGACGTACCGTCACTTACGCTCACCTACTTCATGCCGGATATGGTGCAGCGCATCAACCGACTGAGCAACCAGGGTCTGGAACCTGCGGAGGTCGTCCCAGGTATTGATAATCAGGTCCGCAACGCCGTCTATGTTTCTCCGGATGGTCAGGTGGTGTACCTGTTTGAAGGAAAACGGTGAGGCGAATTACTGAATTACGGAAGTACTGAATTACGGAAGTACTGAATTACGGAAGTACTCAATTACTTGATTACTTAATTACGTAATTAGCATTGAGCTCCGTAATTCCGTCATTCAGTAACTCAGTACTTCCGTAATTCAGTACTTCCGTAATTCCGTACTTCAGTACTTCCGTAATTCCGTACTTCAGTACTTCCGTAATTCCGTACTTCAGTAATTCTTACGCTCCGTAACTTGCTCGTCTATGAGCAAAGACATTACGTCCAGAGCGGACGATTACTCGCAGTGGTACATTGACCTCGTCCGTAAGGCAGGTCTGGCCGATTATTCCGCCGTTAAAGGGTGCATGGTCATAAAGCCCTACGGCTTTGCAATCTGGGAAAACATGCGCGATACGTTGGACCGGATGTTCAAGGACACGGGTCACGTGAACGCCTACTTCCCGCTGTTCATCCCGAAGAGCTTCCTAAGCAAGGAGGCCGCCCACGTAGAAGGATTTGCGAAGGAATGTGCCGTTGTAACGCATTACCGTCTGAAGAATGCCGAGGATGGCAGCGGTGTCGTGGTCGACCCAGACGCACGCCTCGAAGAAGAGCTGATCGTGCGTCCCACATCGGAAACGATCATCTGGAATACCTATCGCGATTGGATCCAATCATATCGAGACCTGCCCCTTCTCATCAATCAGTGGGCCAACGTGGTGCGCTGGGAGATGCGCACACGCCTGTTCCTGCGAACTGCCGAGTTCCTTTGGCAAGAAGGCCACACCGCGCATGCAACGCGGGAAGAAGCCATCGAGGAGACGCGTAAGATGCTCGACGTGTATGCGACGTTTGCCGAAGAGTGGATGGCTATTCCGGTGGTCAAGGGAGTTAAGACTCCGAACGAGCGCTTTGCCGGTGCCGAAGACACCTACTGCATCGAAGCACTGATGCAGGACGGGAAAGCCTTGCAGGCTGGTACATCGCACTTCCTTGGTCAGAACTTTGCCAAGGCCTTTGACGTACAGTTCAGTTCCAAGGACAACACCCTCGAATACGTCTGGGCTACCTCATGGGGCGTCAGCACGCGCCTAATGGGCGCCCTAGTGATGGTGCATTCTGACGACGATGGACTGATGATTCCACCAAAGCTGGCGCCGCACCAGGTGGTGATCGTTCCGATCCCGAAGCCCCTTGCCGAACTTGATCCGCACATCACCGGCATCGCCAGCGAGCTCCGCGCTCGCGGCGTTCGTGTGAAGATCGATACTGACGATCAGAGTCGTCCGGGCTTCAAGTTTGCTGAATACGAAAAGCTCGGTATCCCGGTCCGCATTGCCGTGGGTGCACGCGACCTTGCCAATGGCACCGTGGAAGTTGCCCGACGCGACACGCGCACAAAAGAGAACATGCCACTCGAAGGACTTGCCGACGGCATCGTTGCCTTGCTGGTGGAGATCCAGCAGTCGATGTTCGACCGTGCCAAGGCCTATCGCGACTCGCACATCACCCGCGTTGACACGTGGGAGGAATTCGTGGCCACACTCGATGGGCCAGGGGGCTTTGTCAGCGCCCACTGGGATGGCACCTCAGAAACTGAAGACCTCATCAAGGACGAGACGAAGGCCACGATCCGCTGCATCCCTCTCGACAACCCACAAGAAGTCGGCACATGCATCCGCACTGGCAAGCCAAGCACTCAACGCGTGCTGTTTGCACGCGCGTACTGAAGAACGTGACGATACGTCTATGCTATCCCCGGGCCAAGGCCCGGGGCTTTTAACGACGATCTGTCTGTCGTCTCTTGTACCCCGGGCCAAGGCCCGGGGCTATTAACGACGATCTGTCTCTCGTCTCTTGTACCCCGGGCCAAGGCCCGGGGCTATTAACGACGATCTGTCTCTCGTCTCTCGTACCCCGGGCCAAGGCCCGGGGCTATTAACGACGATCTGTCTCTCGTCTCTCGTACCCCGGGCCAAGGCCCGGGGCTATTAACGACGATCTGTCTCTCGTCTCTCGTAACTTGTCACTGACAATGACGCACCACACCACCATCCTGACGTTTCTCGTCCTATTCGCCCTGCTCCCGTCATGTAGGTCGGTGCCTGCCGAGCCCCTTCCCGAGACGCAGATCTGGCTGGCTGACTTTGATGTCCGTACGGGAGTAGTAAGCAACGCTGCGATGATCATTGACGCGCCGGGCTATGACAATCAGCCGATGTTCACGGCCGATGGCACGGGGCTGCTTTTTGTTTCGGATCGCAATGGTGACGGGGCTACTGATGTCTATCGATACGACCTTACAACAGCAGCCATCACTCGGCTGACCTCGACGGCGGAACAGGAGTTTTCGCCGACTCCGATTCCGGGGTCGACGGATTTTTCCGTGGTACGCGTTTCGCGCCCGAACGATACCGGCGAAGTCTATACGGAGTCGCAGCAACTTTGGAGATACTCCGCCACTGGTGCTGCCCTCTCTGCTGTTCTCTCGCAGCGCAGAGTGGGGTACCATACGTGGCTGGATTCCTCATGGGTCGCCTTGTTCATCGTCGGTAACAGTGCGAAGAACGTCCCGCACCGCCTTGAGATTCATGGCGTTGATACTACTGCCATCTACCCAATTGCCACTGACATCGGCCGGTGTATCAGGCCTCATCCTCGCGGACAGCTCACCTACGTCGATAAGTCCGACACGACAGTCAATCGCCTGATGATGACGAGGGGGTCCGAATTGTCCCCCGACACGCTTGTTGCCATGCCCAAAGGTGCCGAGGACTTCTGCTGGCTCTGGGACACGTCAGTGCTGTTTCTTACCAACACCGGCACGATCTACCGCTGGATCCTGGGAACAGAACTGGGTTTGCAACCGCTAACATCTCTCTACCTCGGTGGGCAGGGGGCTCGCATCACGGCCAATCCATCATGCACAAAGCTGGCGTGGGTCGTTGTGAAACCCCGGGTGCAGTAATGACCCGATTGGACTATCGGCTCTTGGCAGCGATTGTGCTTGTCTTGGCTCCGTCAGTCCTGAATGCGCAACAAACTCCTCGAACCGATAGGCGGCTGGTTGGTGGTATGACGCTGGCCTACTCACGTTCGGAGAATCGGCCTCTTGCTAACGAGCGTGCCTATACCCTTCAGCCCTCGGTCGATGGAATCTTGGGTGTGATGCAGTCGGACGTCGGCATTGAATCCGGCATGGGTCGATTTGCATTTGCACTCGTTGTTCATGAAGGATGGTTTTCTCGGGACAACTACCAAGGGGCAGATAAGGCATACCGCAACCTTCAGCAAGCGTGGCTGCGGTTTGATATCACACCAGACGTCTCGCTGCGTGCAGGAGTTATGCCTTCGCATATCGGCTATGAGTCCATGAACTCCCGAGACAACTTCATCCTTTCGAGACTCTTTTGTTCAGATGCGACCCCCTACTACGAGACAGGTGCGTCGATGCAGTGGCACCCGTTGCAATCGCTCTCTATCGAGGGTCTCGTGCTTAGTGGATGGCAGCGAATCGTAGCCGTCAATCGGAATCTTGCATGGGGCTCTCGCATCAACTGGAAACCCGATACGACACTGTCGATCACGTGGGGGACGTTCTACGGTAACATGGAAGATCGAACGGCAACCCGACAGCGTGCGTGGGAGTCGCAGGCCGCGTGGCGGTTCTATAATAACTTCTGGGTTGAGTGGAAACCGATGCCGGACCTCACACTGGTTGGCATTGCTGACGTGGGCCGACAACAGCTCAATGGAGATTCAACCGCCACCACCTGGTGCATGGCAGCAATTGCAGCCCTTCAGATTCATCCCAAATGTCGGTTGGGTGCACGTGCCGAATATTTCTCGGATCCGGCATCGATCATGTTTGCCACGCCCACGGGCCCTGGGTTTGTGACGTCGTCGCTGTCGTGCAATGTGGATCTTGCGATCAATAGGTCAACGACGCTGCGGGGTGAGATACGACGGATGTTCTCGGCTGACAACATCTTCCCATCATCGACGGGTCTTCAGAACTCCGACGTCTTTGGCACGATAACAGTGAACTACTCAGTATCGTCGTCAAATCTCCCCTGGTAGAGAGTGCCGACGACTACATGACTCGCCCCCTAAAAACAACAAGCCCCATGCACGATGCGTAGGCATGGGGCTTGCCGAACACGACGCAGCGTCGTGCTATGGGTTTTCGCTATTGGCTTATGCTTCTGTGTAGAGCGTCGAGTTGTCGACGTAGATCAAGTAGTCCTTGATCTTGCCGTCAACCATATTGAAGACATTCGCAAACGGCACTGCCAGAGTCGATCCGCTATGACGCGTATATGTTACCACGCCCTCCGTGAGAGCAAATCCCTCTCCGGCACGAACAGTGAGATCGGAGTGCTTGATGGCAGCGATCGATTGGAACCATCCTTCGAGGAAACTCACGATTGCTTCCCTACCGACAACTGCCGGATGATTGGCGAAACGGAATTGCGCATCCTCGGTTAGGAAATCACGAAACACATTGTGGTCCTTGGCATCAATGCCGTTGAATAGAACTGAGAAATCTGGGTTTGCCATGATGCTGTGTACTCAAATGGTGATGAAAGATTGAGCGGCGCTAACACGACAAATCTACGTCGAAGTTCCCGTTTACCGACCCATGAGTCGGGAAAGAACTCCTGATGACCAATTACTGATGACTGATTACTGATTACTGATTACTGATTACTGATTACTGATTGCTACCATTTTCCTCAGAATGTTGCTGGCTGGTTAACCGGGCTTCATCCTGGGCACTCCTCGCCCTTTGAGGGCCCAAGGGGATTCAGTAATCAGTAATCAGTAATCAGTCATCAGTAATCAGTCATCAGTCATCAGTCATCAGTACCCCGTTATCCGTAACTTGCGCTCTTATGCAGAACTACCGCAACTTTTGCATCATCGCGCACATCGACCATGGAAAGTCGACGCTGGCTGACCGTCTGCTTGAGCGGACGGGGCGTGTGTCTGCGCGCGAGATGACAATGAATCAGATCCTCGACGACAACCCACTCGAGCAGGAGCGTGGTATCACCATCAAGCTTCATGCGATCCAGATGGACTATGCTGCAAATGATGGCAATTCGTACAAGCTGAACCTCATCGATACTCCCGGGCACGTCGACTTTTCGTACGAAGTATCACGATCTCTGAGTGCCTGTGAAGGGGCTCTCTTGGTTGTCGATGCCACGCAAGGCGTGGAAGCGCAGACGATTTCGAATCTGTTCATGGCTATCGAGCAAGGACTCGAGATCATCCCGGTGATCAACAAGATCGACCTGCCGAGCGCTGTCACAACCATCGAAAGCGTAAAGCAGCAGGTGATGGACCTCATCGGCTGCAAAGAGGACGACATGATCCTTGCTTCGGCCAAGGCCGGTATTGGTATCGACGAGATCCTCGAAGCGGTTGTAGCCCGCGTGCCCCCTCCAAAGGGCGATCCGAAGGCTCCGCTGCGTGCATTGATCTACGACTCGGTGTTCGATGCGTACCGCGGCGTTATCGTGTATGTGCGCGTGATCGATGGCACGATGCGTGAGAAGGACAAGATCCTCTTCATGGCTACGGGTCAGACCTACGAGCTGGACGAAGTTGGCGTCCTCTATATGCAGAGGCAACGAACGGGTGAACTCGCTGCGGGTAGCGTGGGATACTTCACGGCGGCGATCCGCAAGCTGCAGGACTCAAAGGTCGGTGACACCGTCACTCTTGCCAACAACCCAACAACCAACCCGATCGAAGGCTTCCGTGAGGTCAAGCCGATGGTCTTCAGTGGTATCTATCCGGCTGATAGCGATGACTTCGAGGATCTGCGCGAAGCACTTGGCAAGCTTTCTTTGAACGACTCCGCAATCACCTTCGAGCCCGAATCATCAAGCGCACTCGGCTTCGGTTTCCGCTGCGGCTTCCTTGGTCTTCTGCACATGGAGATCGTTCAGGAGCGTCTCGAACGTGAGTTCAATCAGACGATCGTCACGACGGTCCCGAACGTGCGCTATCAGGTGGTGACGACGCGTGATGAGATCCTATGGGTGGACAATCCGGCACAGCTGCCGAATCCGACGCTGATCAACGAGATCCTCGAACCATATATCCGTGCGCAGATCATCGCCCCCTCCGAGTATGTGGGCACCATCATGAAGCTCTGCATGGACCGTCGCGGTACGATGATGGGGCAATCCTATCTCTCGGCCGACCGTGTTGACATGACGTTTGAGCTGCCCCTTGCCGAAGTGGTGTTCGACTTCTACGATAAGCTCAAGAGCAACACACGGGGCTATGCATCGCTCGATTATGAGTATGCCGACTACAAGCCCGGACAACTGGTGCGTATGGACATCCTGCTGAACGGCGAACAGGTGGACGCACTTTCCTCGATCGTGCACCGTCAGAAGGCCCATGAATGGGGCAAGCGTCTGTGTTCAAAGCTGCGTGAACTGATACCGCGCCAGATGTTCGAAGTAGCCATTCAGGCCGCCATCGGCTCGAAGATCATTGCCCGCGAATCGATCAGCGCTATGCGGAAGAATGTTCTTGCCAAGTGTTACGGTGGCGACATCTCCCGAAAGCGGAAGCTGATCGAAAAGCAGAAGGAAGGCAAAAAGCGTATGAAGCAGGTTGGCAAGGTGGAGATTCCTCAGGAAGCCTTCCACGCCGTTCTCTCATTGGACTGATAATCCCCTATGGCACTCATCGAATCACTCTATCAGCGCATGGGCGGCTTCGGCGCCTTCATGCTGAAGCGACGTCAGGCACGCCTTGATGCTCCGAAGCCCGAGACACTTGGCGAGCACCTGATCGCTTGGGTTAAGACCATCGTCTGGTCGCTCACGGTGGTGACGATCATCAATGGTCTGGCACTGGCATCGTTTGTGGTTCCGACGGGCTCCATGGAGAGCACCGTGCTGGCAGGAGAGTTCCTCTTCGTCAATAAATTTATTTACGGACCATCTACGCCACAGATCATTCCGTTTCTGAATCAGCCCCTTCCCTACTATAAGCTGCCACCGGTGATCGCGCCGAAGCAAGGCGATGTTATTGTCTTTGTCTTCCCGGGTAACCGAGACGTCATTACACCAACGGCATTTGAGTACTATCTCAAGCGCTGTGTTGCAACAGCCGGTGATGTGCTGCAGATCAAGGGCGGACGCGTTTTTGTCAATGGCAACGAGTACGCACTCCCCGAGAATGCTCAGTTCATGGGATGGACGCCTGAGCAGCGGACCATGGTGTGCGATGCCGATCGTGAGGCAACCTTCCCGATTGGAAAGGGCTATACTCGGGATGATTACGGTCCGATCCGCATTCCGAAGGAAGGCGACGTGATCGCGCTTACACCGGAGAACTTCCGTGAATGGGCAGTGTTCATTGCCCGCGAAGGTCATACCGTGGATGCGGCAATGGGAACCATCGATGGCAAGCCGGCCACATCATACACCGTTAAGCGCGACTATGTCTTCGGCATGGGAGATAATCGCGACAACTCTCTCGACTCGCGCTTTTGGGGTTTCATCCCCGAAGAAGACGTCGTTGGCACACCGATGATCGTCTACTGGTCATGGGCTCCGAACGATCCCGTGTATGGAACACGCATGACGTTTGCACAGCGGCTCAAGTCGATCCGCTGGAGTCGCTTCGGCACGATCATTCACTGATCTCCGGCCACAACGTCATACCATTCGACATGTCGGACAAGGGGCTCGCAGAACTCACCTGGAAGGATATCATCTCCAGTGCCGCCGTAGCAGTGCTCGTTGCGGTGCTTCTGCGGGTGTTTGTGATCGGCGCCTTTGAGATCCCATCGCATTCGATGGAATACACGCTGCTGCCGGGTGACTATATCATGGTGAATAAGCTTGCCTACCGCATCCGCGATGTGCGCCGCGGAGACGTTGTCATCTTCAGCCGTCAGGCGGCCGACACTACTGTTCGCGAAGCTTACGTCAAACGTGTGATCGGACTTCCCAACGACACCGTCACGCTCACCCACGAGGGCGTGTGGCTTAATGGTCGCCCACTGCCGGATCCGCCCCTTGCCAAACCTCCGATGGATCCTGTGCTGTCCTCACAAACAAGTCCGGTCACCACCATAGTGGGATCGGACTCGCTGTTCGTTCTCGGCGATAATCGGCGCAACTCCTATGACTCCCGCTACTGGGGATGTGTGCCCGTGAAAGATGTGATCGGCACGCCCCTGCTCATCTACTGGTCACATGGTGCAACAGCCGAGAACGCCTTACCGCATATTCGCTGGAATCGGTTTTTTCAGGTTGTGCAGTGAGATCCACCAGCATGTTCGGACTCTATCTGCATATCCCCTTTTGCGAAAAGAAGTGCTCGTACTGCGACTTCTATAGCATTGAATCGACCGAGCATATCGATCGCTTCGTTGATACGCTGTTAGCCGAGTTACGCCTTCGGTCAGCGGCAGGACAGCAGCCCTTCACATCAGTGTTCTTTGGTGGAGGCACGCCGTCTCTGCTTCGCCCGCACGATATGCACAGGATCACCTCGCTTCTGCGTGAACTCTTCGTGTTTACCGATGACTGCGAGTGGACCATGGAATGCAACCCCGGGACGGTAACTCTTGAGCGTCTGCAGGGCTATCGCGCGGCCGGCATCAACCGTCTGTCCTTCGGTGTGCAGTCCTTCCAGGCATCAGAGCTTGCCTTTCTCGATCGCATTCACAACGCCGATGAAGCCGTTACCGCAATGCTGCTGGCACGCCAGGCCGGGTTCGACAATGTGAATATGGATCTGATGTTTGCCGTGCCCGGGCAGACCCTTGAGTCGCTCTCGGATAACCTTCAGCGAATGGTTGCCTTACAGCCAGATCATATCTCCGCCTATTCGCTTATCTACGAACACGGCACACCACTGTATGCCGATCTTCTCAAGGGTCGTGTAAAGCCCCTTCCCGAAGAGATCGATGCGGAGATGTATCATCTGGTGATCTCCACGCTCCGTGCCCACGGCTATGAGCAGTACGAAGTGAGCAACTTCTCCAAGGCCGGACGCCGCTGTCGGCATAACCTGACCTACTGGCATGGAGAACCATACCTGGCCTTCGGGCCAAGCGCACATGGATTCATCGGCACCACTCGCTACTGGAACTACCGGTCCCTCACAGCATGGACACAGCATGTTCTGAAGGGGGCTCTTCCGGAAGCAAATCACGAAGTGCTAACCGAGAGCGACCTGCTTACCGAGCACGTCTTCCTGCATCTGCGGGCCGATGGACTTCGGCCGTTAGAGACGCAGGATCGTTTTGGCATCGACGTGCGTGTGGCGTTGCAGCCCGACCTTGGCTACTGGATCGACGCGGGCTTTCTCACCGATGATGGTGACCTACTGTCACTCACGGCGGAAGGCTACAGAGTCTGCGACGAGATCAGCTCTAAGGCCGCAGCACGCCTGGCAGGATAGACTGCCGCAGCAGAGGCGATAAGAACCGATGACACGGCAACGATCACCACGTCCGAAGTCTGCACACTAAGGGGCAAAGCTGGGATGAGATACCCCTGAGCCATATCGAAGCGTATCCAGTGAAAGGTCTGCTGTCCATAGCAGAGCGCCAGCCCCACAAGCGTACCAACGCCAGAACTGACCACACCAATGATCACGCCTTGCCAGATATAGATGCGGGCGATCATCGCGTTGGTAAGCCCCATGGACTTCAGCATCGCAATGTCGTGACGTTTCTCCACCACACCCATCGTCAGCGACACAAGGATACTGAAGGCGGCAACCACAACGATGAGCATGAGCACGAGGAATGACCCCAATCGCTCGAGGCGCATCGTGTCGTACACGCCACGATTCATCTGCTGCCAGGTTTCTACTTCGGCTCTGTTCCCGAGTTCAGATTGCAAACGAGCGGCCACCCTCTCCGATGAATCCGGATCTGCAAGTCGAACATGCCACTCGGTTGGTGCATCAGATCCGGCAAGGGGCTTCATGGTCTCTGCCGGAAGAAAGATCGTCGACGCATCAACCTCGCGCGAGGCGTTCGACTGGAACACGCCGTGAACGATGATCGGCGTGCCGGTTGGCAACGTCAGCATCGTTAGCGAGGCTTCCACCTGCTGCGGACTTATCAACGACAGCGTATCACCCAACAACAGATTCAGTGACTGTGCGAGACCCGAACTGACAACAGCCCGTGCAATTCCGTCGCGCGTATCAACACGCCACGAACCGGCCAACAGAGCCCCCTTCAGGGAGGTGAGCGTTGCGGAATCGGCTGACTCAACGCCAATGCTCTGAACAACAGAGGTTCCTTGTGGGGCTTGCACAACGAGCGTAGCGGTCCAGATGGGTGACCAGCCCCGGGCATGGCCATCAAGAATAGAACCTGACGTCGGGACGACGCGCAGATGCGGACCGAAGGACGTCATCAGATCGTGCGCCACGTCACGAAATCCGTTGAAGAGGGACATCACGATGATCAGCGCCGCCGTGCCGATAATGATGCCCAGTCCAGACAGGACGCCGATCAACCCGATGAAGGAAAATCGTCGCGGACGGATGTATCGTAGGGCAATCGTCAGGTCAAGGGTCATCGGCGTTTGAGCTGTGCCAGCATATCCGCCTGCACACGCAGGGACGTCGAGCCGGACTCGACACGAACATACGAACCATCACTCTGCAGCAGCCGAGCCTTGACGTTATCAGCCAGGTACTGCGCAAGGATATCGCGCAGCTTCTTGCGTGCCCGGCGATCCAATACCGGGAAGGCGATCTCAACGCGACGCTCCATGTTTCGCGGCATCCAATCGGCACTGGAAATCACAACCGTTTCCTCACCACCATTGCGGAACCAGAAGATGCGACTATGTTCGAGGAATCGGTCCAGTATGCTCCGCACCACGATGTTCTCGCTGATGCCGGGGATTCCGGGACGAAGGCAGCACACACCACGCACAATCAGGTCGATCTTCACACCAGCCATTGATGCGCGGTAGAGCGCCTTGATGATCTTGGCGTCGATGAGAGCATTCATCTTGGCGATGATGTATCCCTGACGTCCGGCCTGCTGGTGCTCGATCTCCCTTTCGATGTGACCAATGAATGTTTCGCGAAGGTTCAGTGGAGCAACGCCGAGGAATTGCCATTGGGCGTGACGTGAGTACCCCGTCAGCAGATTGAACAGATGCACGAAGTCTCGCTCGAACTCCTGACGTCCGGTGAAGATGCCTACGTCGGTATAGACGCGGCTCGTGGAGAGGTTATAGTTACCCGTAGCAACATGGGCATAGGTGAGAACATTGCGGCCCTCCTTGCGGATCACCAGGCAGACCTTGCAGTGAACCTTCAGCCCCATAACGCCGTAGACAACGTGCACGCCGGCCTGCTCCAGGGTCTTTGCCCACGCGATGTTGGTTTCCTCGTCGAATCGAGCCTTCAGCTCAACGAAGGCTGTAACGTTTTTCCCAAGGCTTGCCGCGCGACGCAGGGCATCAATTACCGGTGAACGTCCGCCGGCGCGATAGAGCGTGATCTTGATCGCCAGCACATCCGGGTCGTCGGCTGCCGCCTCAATGAACTTCACCACCGAGTTGCTGAACGAATCGAACGGATGGTGAACCAGAACGTCCCGCTCTTTGAGCGTATCGAAAATGTTCTGTCCCTCGGCGTCAAACTCCGTAAGAACGCTTGAGTTGAAGGGGGCGTCTTTGAGCTTGCGTTTGTCAAGCTGCAGCAGCACCATGAAGTCCTGCAGATTCAGCGGTACGTCCACATGATAGACATCCGACGCATCAAGCTCTAGCGCCCGCGTGAAGAACTGGATAAGCCCCTTGGGCATGTCCGAAGCCACTTCCATGCGGACGGCATCGGTGCCCCAACGCCGTTGGCGGATACCCTCGGCAACGGCGGTCATAAGATCGTTTGCCTCGTCCTCGGCGATCTCCACATCGGCATCACGCGTCACGCGGAAGATGTGACTCTCGGCAATGCGATGCCCCGGAAACAGCAGTCCCGCATGGGCCCGAATAATGTCCTCGAACAGAACGTAGTGGTGCCCCGATGATCGTTGAAGTTTGATCAGGCGTGGCAGGGCTGATGGAAGCTGAACAACGGCCACTCGTGATTCGTCGTCGGCGGCAATCTCATCATACAGCACAAAGGCCACTGTCAGAGATCGATTGAGAAGTCGCGGAAACGGGTGGCCCGGATCGAGGGCAAGGGGCGTAAGCACCGGCATGATGTTATCGATGAAGTCCTGCTCTACCTCGACCTGTTCATCTGCCGTAAGCTCATTGATATCGTGAATGATGATCCCTTCCTTTGCGAGCGAAGGTCGGACCTGCGTGCGCCAGATCATCGAGTGGCGCTTATAGAGCGGCAACAGGCGAGAGCGGATCTCCTTGATCTGATCCGGCGGCGTCATGCCGTCTTCCGATAGCTCCGTCACTCCGGAGGTGATCTGCTCCTGCAGACCCGCCACGCGGATCATGAAGAACTCATCGAGATTGGTAGAGAAGATCGACAGGAACTTCAGTCGCTCAAGGAGCGGATGCGTCGGATCTTCGGCTTCCTCCAGCACGCGCTTGTTGAACTCTATCCAGGAGAGCTCGCGGTTGAGATACAGAGACTCATCGTCCAGATCGACGGCTGTGGTAACGCCCTTGGACGTAGCGGTCGAAACGCCCGCGCGCTTGGCGGATGAACGCCGCTGTGGAGAGGATTTCTTCATCATGGTTGACGTCCACGAAGCTACCGATCGTTTCGTGCATGGCCGTGTTATCTTTTTCGCGGTATATCGTCCGTCTGGCCAACGTTGATGATACACCCCTCAACATGATGTTGCGGGGTCTGCAGCGAGGTACACTCAAGGACGGCAACATAGATGCCGACAGGAACTGGTGCGCCCGTTGCATCATCCCGGACGTCCCAGACTGCGCTTCCACTGTTGCCGATGAGCTGACCATTGAGGAGCTCAGATACGGCTGTACCATCCGAGCGATAGACCCGAAGGCGTCCGATTCCCTGCTCAAGGGGCTGCTCCCATGTAATGATGCAGGGGTAACGGGTTGACGACTCAATGGCCGAGCACGGATCGGGCCAGCTTCGCATTCCGGAGATGACCGGTGGTGGACGTCCGACGCTGTTGCTCCGTCCGGGTGTGCCCCCTGACACATCGGTTGACGAGGTCCATAAAGCACCCTCCATGGGATTGTTCGACCACGGCGATCGGCGCTCAAGAGAGATGCCCCGCGTTGAGAGTATATGCGCGTGGTTTCGCGAATCATACGCAACCCTGTCCGCAACCAGACCCTGAGGCGTCCGCAGAGTTATGGTGTCGGTGGTGGAATTGATGTTCACGGCAGGTCGCATTAGCGCCCACGATGCAGACCTCACCATGGGTGCGATGGATGTGTCGGCAGAAACGGCCAGATAGCATCCTGGCTCCACTCGGGCAGGCGGCATGATGCTGGCGCGCTTACCCGAAGCATCCTCAAGCGTCCACCCGGCTACATCGAGAGCCACCGGCGTTCCATTCCAGATCTCGATGTATTCCGACTGACGCTCATTGGGTTCGGCCATCATTTCGGTAATGGTGATACGGGGCTCAACAGTGGGCACAATAAGCATCTGCTCGAGCGTGTCGTTTTCTGGTCTATCGTCAGCCGAGGTGATCACCACGCGGATGGCAACCGCACGCACGCTGTCATGCAGTCCGATGCGGTTGCGTTCGATCCGAACATGATCAACCTGTTGCGGGTCGAGTGCCGGCAGGACATCACGAATGCGGACGTCCCCACAATCGATGATCCGACGCCGTTGGCCGGAAGGGAGACTTCCGACATTCATGAAGGAGATCGACACCGAAGAATCCTCCACATTTGCCGGAAGCACCCGCACGTCATTGGGCAAGCGCACACAGGAGTTCAGCGATCCACACGAGGCACTGTCGCGCCGCATGCACGGACCCCACGCCTGATCGTAGATCACGAGTCCATTTTGCCATACACCGCACCTCTCGATACTCACGCCACGACGGTTCTTACGCACATCATACGTCAGGCTATCAACGATCGACGAATCCGCTCGACGCATTTCCACACGGTCGACACTGTTGTTCAGCGACGGCAGAGGGCACTCAGCAACAACTGTGGTACCGGGAAGTGAACGGGATTCAGCCAGTGCTTCGGAATCGCGGACAAGGACCAGAAAGCCCCCTGCCGACAGTGTCGTCACGGGGATCTCGACACACGTTCGGTTATCACACACACGCCATCCTTCAAGCCGTATCGGCCTGGTTCCGGTGTTGACGCATTCCACCCATTCCGGCTCTCCGGAAGACGGCGTTGGGTGGATCTCGGTGATGAGAATCTGAGCACCCGCTGAGGCCGCGGCAGCAAGCACAGCGGAGATAACAGCGAGGAGAAACAGCGATGGTGAAGCTCGAGGACTTTTCATGTCCTCTATGAGCAGTTTACCGGGTCAAGCGTGACATCAGAATGTCGACGATCGACGCCATCATCTGCGCATCATCGGAGGAGAACCGTTCAACGCGGGGACTGTCAACGTCAAGCACTCCCACAAGACGTCCATCGCGAAGCATCGGCACAACGATCTCACTGCGACTTGCCGCATCACAGGCAATGTGTCCGGGGAATGCTTCAACATCATCCACCACGATCGTGCGACGCTCGGCGGCAGAGGTTCCGCAAACGCCACGTCCGAGCGCAATGCGAATGCAGGCGGGCTTGCCATGGAAAGGTCCAAGCACAAGCTCGGAGCCGTCATACAGATAGAACCCGGCCCAATTCACGTCGGCAAGCGAGTGGTAGAGCACCGAGGCTACATTCGCACAGTTCGCGATCAGGTCATGCTCCCCGTCTGTGATATGCGCCACAGTTGTCAAGACGGCATCTCGCATCGTGGGCGCGTCGGATGATGATTCAGGCAATGTAAACATCGGTAGGGGGCTATCGGCGAATCACAAATGGCAGTGTCGTTGTCGTCATCGACGTGGTAACTCGCGCATAGTAGGAACCCTGCGCAAAGTCGCTCACTGCGACATCCGTGTCACCAACGCTGATATCGCGTCGTAAAACCACACGTCCATGGACATCAACGATCTCGAGATTTGCAGCTCGAGAAACGGAGATCCTCACAACATCATTGGCGGGGTTCGGCATCAGGCGTGGAGCATCATTGCCGGCAACGACCAACGTCTCATCATCATCGACCGAGACAAGCACCGGCAGCGTAACAGGAATGCGCGTTTCGTCCGTGCAGCCTCCCGGCCACGTGCGGCGCAGGACAAGTGAGCCGACCGAGTCCGTAGCATTCCACTTGACAACGGCATTCGTTGCCGATGGGTCTGACTGCAGCGCGCCGCCCTTAACGCTCCACGAGTACGAAGCGTCGCGAACCTCCCGCACCTGGTACTCGGCGGTATCACCGCGCTGCACGATGCGGCGTCCGCGCACAACGGCCGAAGCGTGGGCAAGCTTCTGAGACGTCGCGTCCCAACGGAATTCAACATCGCTGCGCGCCGCACCTGAGCGGTATGTCACATCGAATGCGCGAAGCCCCTTCCCTTCATCAAGCAGCCACGTGCCGAGCAATCCGCTTTGACGTTCAGTGATGCGATCGAACATCGACTCACGAATTTGACGCTCACTGCGCATCGTGTTCCAAACACGGAAGTCGCGGATGCTGCCCTTCCAGTAGGTACGCGAAAACGGGTTACCACCGATGGTCAGCTGGCGCAGATCACCGGTTGTGCTGGTTGATGCCGATTGAGTTGCCAGTTTCCCATTGTAATAGATCGCCATCGAGTCGTGTCCATTACTCACAAGAGCAACGTGTGTCCACTGGCCAATGTTGCTGGCATAGGACGTCGAAAGACGACCCGACTCCTGCCAGTTACCAATGTCCCAATAAAGATTTTTATCTCCCCACGGTGCATGTGACTGGAATCGGTTGGTTGGGACATCCGCAGTGCCGATCATGAACGACACGCTATTCATTACCTGTGCCGAGTCAACACGGCTCCAGTATTCAACGGTTGTGGCTCGCCCCTTGTAGGAGAAATCCTCAGACGTAAGACGGATTCCCGATCCATCGAGAGTAACGGCATTGTTCGTGCATGGCGTCAGCGTCTTTAGTGTTGCAGACGTCCATGGCCCCGTGCCGAAGGTGCTACGGGCGCGCACGCGGATGGACAGTAGCGAATCCGCAGGAAGTCCGCGGAGAGAATACGTGACCGATGCCGCCCCCTTCTCAGAGGTGATGTTGTTGATATCGGCAAGGATGTTTATGCCCGACGTATCGGCAACCTGCAGCTGATACCAGACCGTTCCGCGGTTCACCGTCGATGGCGTCCAGCTTACATCATGCACGCTGGAACGAATCGCAGGTGCCGTACCCGTGCCGCCGGTGATCGACGGGGCAGGGGGCGTTACGGGATCATCGCAATTGATGCCCGCCTCGCTTGGCGTCCAGAGCGTAGCGGCACCGAGCGTTAGGCTCCGACCTCGCACGGCATCCTTTGCCGTGGTGCCGGACCCTTCGTCAAAACGCCACCAACCAACAACACGCGTGTTTTCGGTTGATTGCGGCATGCGGCCGCCGAGCGTTGAGCGGATCTCCTCGCCCGAGCGGACAACATTCCAGATGCGGAATTCATCGATGAGACCGTTGAAGTTCCACTGATTACCCACCGGACCACCAATGATGAGGTTCTTCAGCCCTGTTGGCTGTGCTGCATCGTCGGCCTTGGCGGCCAACTCTCCGTTGATGTAGATCGCTTTGAAGGTTGCGCCGTCACTGACCATCGCGATATGCGTCCAGCGGTCGAAATTCGCATCACCAAATGCGGTAGATATTCGCCCCTTACCGCCGATGTCACCGTAGTCCCAGTAGATGCGTCCGTCTTCCCATGGACAGTGCGACTGGAACCGGTTGCCGGCATTGTCGGCTTCGCTGATCATGAACGACGTGGTGGGACGAAGCGTTGAGCGCTTGACGTAGGTCCAGAATTCAACCGTTACCGGGCCTCCGGCCCACGTCAGGGTAGGATCCGTGGCTCGCTGAGCAGAACCATCGAACGACAGTGCCGAACCGGCACAGTTCTTCGTTGTGATGAAGGTCGAAGTGGCCGACCACGGTCCGGTCATCGTCTGGTTCAACGCCCGCACGCGCCAGCGGCGTGTGACGCCGAAGTCGAATGGTACCACAATCGTGCCGGCGTCACGGACCACGTACACTTCTTCGAGATCCTGGAATGCCGCGTCTGTAGCAACGTTGATCTCGTATTGATCAGCCCCTTGCACGGTGCCCCATACCAGATCTGCCAAGGCTGGCACACTTTGCGTTGCATCAACGGGCGATATCACCGACGGGGCTGAGAGGTCCGCTCCGGTCGGATAGGTATTCGGACGCTCCCCAACAACCGGGGTGAACACGCTGATCAGGGATCCCTTTACGGCTCTGAGCGCATAGAAGTACCGACGTCCATTTTCCAGACCATCATCAACGAATGTATTGACTGAAGGCCGGAACGTTCGGATCTTCTGAAGCCCGGATTGATCATCACCACGGAAGAGCTCCACGCGAGTCGAGGCATCAGACTCCAATAGCGACCATGAGACGATCACGCGATTGGGTCCGGCCTCCAAGCGCACACCCGACGGCGGTGTAAGCCCCTTGGCTGTGAACTCACGCCAGAAGCGGTTGTTGGACTTGTCGATGTCCTGCTTGGCATCAACGTTCATCTCGATGTAGTGGATGCCATTGGCCAGCACAGCCGATGCCGGCATCACAATGGTATCCTGGGCAAGCCCCTTAAGAACAGCTATCGAAACCGTTGTGTCGTATGATGGAGCCGTTGCACGATTCCATCGCATCGTCAGCCGCACAGACACGTCAACGACGTCGAGCGTGCCATTATTACGAACCACCACCCGAGAGGCAAGGGGCGTATTGATCGTCCCATCGATCGACGGATTCACGATGTCATAGGCCTGCACATCGCGCTCGGTGGCAATGGTGAAAACAGCGTCGGAGACGTCAGAGGCAGAAGAATTCACTGTGCTGCGCACGCGCACCAGACAACTCCGTGACGGTGTGAACGGCACGGACCAGGCGTAGGTGCCCTTGGCTGATTCCACCTGACGCTGCACAGTGGTCCAGTCATCACCACTGTTAGTCGAGTACTCGATGAATACCGCCGGCGCATTAGCTGCCGTGAACTTGATGTCGACCGTTGTGCCGGAAACAAGCGTTTCGCCCCCATTGGGCGAGACAACCTTCACAGTACCCGAATCGCGGTCAGCAACACGGAAGGGGCGCGTCAGGATATTGTTGGTTGTGAACTTGTCCGTCGCAAGTTCAAGGGTCACACGAGCCAGGTAGCTGTCTGCGGTGTCGAGAGAGACGGCGTTGAATGTCACCAGCTGCGACTGCCCGGGGTCGAGTCGACCAAGGGTGGCCGTCATCGTCTTGCTGACCGTGTTATTGAGACGCGTCAGCGAACACCGCACCGTGGCTCCGGTCACCGACCGTTGTCCGAAATTCTTGACCACCGCTGACGGTGCAAAGTTCTGCTTGGTGATCACCGTTGCCCCGTTGATCGGCATGCGGATGTCGATCACCGCAAGGTCTGTATCCTGTTGTGACGGTTCAGTAGTGTTGCAGGGGGTGTTGGCCAGAACGCGGTTGAAGAGTGAGGCAACCCGTGGATGGAACTGCAGCTCCGTTCCTTGATTTTGCAGGTGGCAGTAGCTCATGATCGTTCCACGGCGCGCCTTCGTTCCTGCGTAGCAGCCGCCTTCGGCATTCCAGCACGAATCGATCGGAGGATTCCACCCGCAGTTGTGCGTATGCGAAGAACCGATGTTATGTCCGAGCTCGTGAGACGTCACATCCACGTCCCACTGATATCCGGGTGCCGGAAAGTTCACTCGTCCGTCAACGCCGGAGACGTTAAAGCCGTAACCACCGCACAGAACACCAACCCATGCCAGACCACCACCGCCTTCGCCGGAGATGAGACACGTAACACTGCGATTGACGTGCTGCATGTTGGCACTCCAGTGCTCACGGACCTTGCCCAACTTCTCTCCAATATCACCGGGATACGGATCCGCTGACGTCCACACGCGCAGGTACGGCACACGGATGATCACATTGGCATCACGTGAAAAGACCATAGCATCGGCGGCAATGATAGCGATGGCCGATGTTGCAGCCGTGGCAAGGTTGCTGCCGAGATTGGTGTAAAACGAGAACGTGCAGTCGAGGGCCAGTTGCAGTGTCTTTCGCGTTGCATCAAGAGGTTCGTCCTCAGCCCCCTTCATGCGATCCCACGATGCCACCATGGCGAAGATTGAATCTGACTGACGCTGATACTCCGGCAAGGTTTCGGCGTGACAATCGCGGGGCGTTCCCATTCCTGGGGTGACCTCGTACACGACATGCGTGGCAACGCGTCCGCTTATCACCGTATCGGGAGAGATTAGGTAGCGTCGCTTGCCATCAGGTTCCGGCACGTCGATGATGCCCACCACGTGCGTCGGGAAAGCGGCAAGAAATACCGATGATCCGGGCATGCCATCGATGCTGCCACGAAACAATCCATGTACCGGCAGGTCATGGATCACTTCACCCTCCGCGGTGCGATCCACCAACACCGCGTCATGCGTGAATAGCTGGAATCCCGCTCCCGAGATCGATACCACGCGTCCCTGCAGGGGAAGTCGCATCGTCACGGGCACGTCCGGACGCAGTGCCTCAACCATACCTACGGGCGGTGTTACAAGGGATGCTCCCTTGGGAAGGGGCTCGCGCGACCGCAAACGGTCCACACTCGTTGGAGTGAATGACAATTGTGCCAAAGCCATCATCGGCAGCACGAACGGCATTACCAGCGCAAGAATGCGGAACATCAACGGCATTGCGGACCTCGTTACGGAAATGTGCGGTCAAAATACCCCTGCGGAGTCTGATATTTGAAGATGTTTTCGCTCTTCGATCCGCCCTCCGACGCCGCAGACCGTGTCCTCGAGTTACGTCGGCAGATTCTGCATCACGACCGGCTGTATTACGTGGAGGCACAGCCCGAGATCTCCGATCGGGAGTATGATCTGCTACTCGATGAGCTTATTCGCTTGGAGCGCGAACATCCCGACCTTGTAACGCCGGACTCGCCGTCGATGCGCGTTGGTGGCGCGCCCATCGGGTCCTTTGAAACGGTCACCCATGCCGTGCCGATGCTTTCCCTTGCCAACACCTACTCCCGGGAAGAAGTCGAAGACTTCGACCGTCGGGTGCGCCAAGGACTGGAAGGGGCTGTTCCACGCTATGTCTGTGAGCTGAAGTACGACGGCGTAGCCATGTCGCTCACGTACGAGAACGGACTGCTGGTTCAGGCCGCAACACGTGGCGATGGCCAGACGGGAGATAACGTCACCGCCAACGTCAAGACCATCCGTGCGGTGCCCCTTGGCCTTGATCACCCCACGATACGATCGGCTACGATACGGGGCGAAGTCTTCATGCTCACCGAGACCTTTCTCGAGATCAATCGTCTTGCCGAATCAAAGGGCGAAAAGACCTTCGCCAATCCACGCAATCTTACTGCCGGCACACTCAAGCAGAAGGATCCGAAAGCGGTCGCCAAACGTCGATTGGAGTTTGTTGCCTACTGGATGGAAACCCAGGATGTGGCCCTTGAAGCGCACTCGTCGAATCTTCGATTGCTGCATGGAATGGGTCTTCCCACCTCGCCGGCAACGGCCATCTGCGAAACGGTCGACGAGATCCTTGCGTTTCTTGCGGAGTGGGATGAGCGGCGCTTCGACCTGCCATTTCAGATCGACGGCGTGGTGATCAAGGTCGACTCGCTGCGACAGCAGTCCGAGCTTGGCTCCGTAGCCCGCTCACCCCGATGGGCGATCGCCTACAAGTACGAGGCCAAGAAAGCACAGACAATTCTCGAGGACATCACACTTCAAGTTGGCAGAACCGGCGTGGTAACTCCGGTAGCAGAGTTGCGTCCGACGTTGCTTGCGGGGTCGACTATTTCGCGAGCGACTCTTCATAACGAAGATTACGTTCATGAACTTGACCTGCGAATTGGCGACACAGTGGTCATCGAGAAAGGGGGCGATGTGATCCCCAAGGTCAGTGCCGCGATCACCGAACTGCGTCCTGCCGATGCCCAGATGTGGCACATGCCCCCTACCTGTCCATGTCCGCGGCATTCTCACATTCACCGGCCCGAGGGAAATGCCCAGTGGTTCTGTAATGATGCTCAGTGCCCATGGCAGCTTCGACGCACGCTGGAGCACTTTGCCTCGCGTGATGCGATGGATATTGATGGTCTGGGTGAAAAGGCAATCGAGCAGTTCATCGATGCCGGACTACTGACGTCGATCGCTGACATTTATCGGCTTGATCAGCGCACGCAGGACATTCTTGCCCTTGATCGGTGGGCTCCGAAGAGTCTCCAGAAACTCCTTGACGGCATCAATGCCAGCAAGCAACAGCCTTTCGAACGCGTGCTCTTTGCTCTAGGCATTCGTTTCGTTGGCGAGGGTGTGGCAAAGATCCTTGCACGCAACTTCCGGTCGATAGATGCACTCCTGAGCGCAACGCAGGAACAACTCACTGCCGTTAATGAGATCGGCGATGCCATTGCTGAATCAGTTATCGCGTACATGACTGAGCACGACAACCGGGAATTGATCGCGTCACTTCGCAGTGCAGGATTGCAGATGGAGTCGCACGAGAATGTTGTGACGAGTAGCGAGTTTGCCGGCAAGACATTTGTCTTTACGGGTGAACTCACTCGCATGACGCGGCGTGAGGCAGAAGAATCCGTCGAGCAGCGCGGTGGCAAGGCCTCCGGCTCCGTATCGAAGAAGACGAGCTACGTCGTAGCCGGCCAGGCGGCGGGGAGCAAGTTGGAGAAGGCCCGATCACTCGGGGTGGCCGTCATCAGTGAGGACGAGTTCCTCGCCATGATCACGAACCCAAGTTCCAGTTGATGTTCACGATGAGCTGATTTCGCAGCTGCGTGGCCGGACCCGTTGTGCCGTCAGTACGCAGCACCGGAATGCGGTGATCGTAGAATACATCAGAGAGCCAGGAAATATTCAGCCAGCTGTTAACCTTCATGTTCACAGCGTTTTCCAGCGTCACAACCCAAAGGTCGGGCGTCTCGTACGGCATAAACCCGTTGAACCGTGTTCGAAGCGTGACGTTGGTGAACATTTCCCAGTCAATGCTGGCGTTCACAACTGCACCGAGCGATGTCTTTGATCGCTCGCCAGGGGCCAGACCGAATGCACCGCTTCCAGAGGCTACACCGGCGGCGATGATCCTGTCATCGGAGACAAACGTCGAACGCGACGATAGAGGAGCGGCAAGGATCTTCACCTGTGGCACGGGGCGGAGTTCAGCACCAAGGGCCGCCGTTAAGAATGCCGGTGCAAAGAAACTCGAAATGAGCGTGGGGTTACCAAGAGAATCGAGTGCCCCATAATTGAAACCGTCCACGAATTGCGACCGCAGGTCAACAAAACCCGTGAATCGATACCAGTGGGAGGTGTTGTGCGACGCGCGCGAACTGAGAATGATGCGGTCATCCGACTTCTGAATTGCCTGTTTTCCTTGGCGTACGAGACCGTATCCAAGCTGCATTTCATTGTCGAGGTAGAACACCGAGTCTGCGTAATCGTATGATGCCAGACAATTGAGTGCAACGCTGATGGCATCCTGACCGCCCCCTGTCCAATTCGTCAGCTGAACTGTTGTGAAACCAACACCAAACTTGGTGTACCATGACCACGGTCCAGAAGCGGCCTTGTTGACTGGGATTCGGCTCAGTGAGTCTATCGTGACCTTGGCATCAACCTGCGCAAAGAGGGTTGATGAGAACAACAGCGAAACAACCAAGGCAAGGGTAAGCGTGCGGGGCATGTGCAGATTCAGTGAAGTGATTAAGTCCCTGCAAAAGTATGCCGTGTGCGTACGCAGGCCTAACTTCGTGGCCGGAAGCGAGGACGGAATTGTTCCCGGCTTCCACATCACCACAGCAGTATGACGAGTACCCAGTCCGCGCCCCTTCCCATCGCTATCCGCCTGCATGCCGAACCCGCTGTATCAACGGAAGGAATCGGGATTGCGATGATCGACAGTGACTTCATTGCTCATCCCGACCTTGTTCAGCCGGTGAATCGCATCGCACGATACGTCGATGCCGTTGAGCAGACCGAGTCGGCAACGGCACCACTCACTGCCGCTGCGCGTCACTGGCACGGCACTATGACGGCGTGCACAGCGGCAGGAAACGGATATCGTTCTCGTGGTTTGTACACATCGCTCGCACCTGATGCAAAGCTGATCCTTATCCGCACGATGAATGAGGCGGGACGTGTACCGACATCCTGCATTACGTGGGCTCTGGAATGGATACGCGACAATGCCGCCACATACGGCATTCGCGTGGTGAACATCAGCGTCTATGCCGATGAGATCGATCAGACTCTCGATCACCCTGTCAATGCCGCAGTCGAAGAACTTGTCCACCAGGGTATAGTGGTTGTTACCGCCGCCGGCAACAATCCCCTTGCCCCGATCCGCCCGCCTGCGGCTGCACCGGGAGCGATCACCGTTGGTGGTCTGGACGATCGCAACACGATGACCGATCGTGACAACCACTTGTACCCTTCGACGTTTGGCACCACGGCCCTTGGCATTCAAAAACCGGAGCTTATCGCCCCTGCCATCTGGCTTGCAGGACCCTTGATGCCCGAATCACCGCAGCAACGGATGGCTTCAGCCCTGTTCGCTATGGATGCGCTCGACGATGATCTCCTTGTGGAACTGGCACCACGTCTGGTCATCAGCGCCGGATTGTCCACCACGGCGTGGGACGTTTCAACGCTTCCACATCTGCGCCAGCTTATTGCCGACACCATCCGCAGTGAGCAGCTGGTAAGCCCCTTCTACAAGCTTGTTGACGGCACATCATTTGCCGCACCGATCGTCAGCAGCATCGTTGCGCAGCTCCTTGCCCACGATGAATCGCTCACGCCTGAACACGTCAAGACGATCCTCATGGAAACTGCTCGCCCCCTGCCGGAGGTCGACCCCGAGCGGCAAGGGGCTGGCATGGTCGATCAGCCGGGTGCTGTGGCCCGAGTGCTTCGGAGCCGTAGTTTTGCGGGATGATCCGCATACTCCTGCTCCTAGCCCTGACAGCTGCCACTGCGGCTGCCCAAGTTTCCACGACGGCCATAGACGGACTGCGCGAAAAGCGCATGCCATTTGTTGCCTTCGTCAACTGCACGGCAGTGCCTTCTCCGGGAACGAAGATTGACTCAGCCGTGATCGTCGTACGCGGCGAACGCATTGTGTCCGTGGGGCGCAACCTTGCCATACCGCCGGGAGCAGATGTGCGTGATCTGCGCGGCGCATGGGTGTACGCTGGCTTCGTTGAGCCATTCCTGCCCATATCAACTCTCGGACAGGCCAAGGATGCCAGCGCAGGCGGTGCTCGTTGGGAAGAAGACGAAAGCCCCGTCACCCCCCGTCAGCAGGGCGCTCATTATTGGAACCAGGCCGTGCGCCCTGAGCGTCGTGCATCGGATGCACTAACGATCTCAGCCGATGCTGCCAAGGAGTGGCAGAAGCTGGGCTTTACGGCAGCAGCTACCGTTTCGAATGATGGCATCTTCCGCGGAAGTGCGGCATCAGTTCTTCTGCGCGCAGGAACCGCTTCCGAAACGATCATCAATGACGGTGTCTATCAAGCACTGTCGTTCACCAAGGGTTCGTCCAAGACGCCGTATCCATCGTCACAGATGGGCTCGATCGCCCTTATCCGTCAGGCCTTCTACGACGCCGATTGGTATGGCCGTGCCCACGCCATGGCGTCACGGGGCTCCATGCAGCGTCCACCGGAGTTCAATCATTCGCTAGATGCACTGCGGACGTCCGTCAGTGCCAAGACGCCGTTTGTTGCAGAGTGCATCGACGAGCACGACGTCAGTCGCTGGAATCGCATCGCCAAGGAGTTTTCCGTTCCGATGCTCATGAAGGGCACGGGTACAGAGTTCCGCAGGCTCAGTATGATTGCCAAGATCAAGCCAGACATGATCCTGCCGGTCAACCTTCCAAAGGTACCGGATGTGCGCGATGCTAACAGCGCATACGAGATTGGACTGTCAGACCTGATGACGTGGTACTGGTCGGCCGACAACGCCCGTCTGCTCGACTCCGTCGGTGTTCGGTTTGCCTTTACGACCGATGGTTTGAAGGACCGCTCAGCATTCCTCGGCAATATCCGCGAATGCGTTCAGCGGGGACTGCGTCCGGACGTGGCACTCGCGGCCATCACGACCGAGGCAGCGCGTATTGCCGGGCTGGCCGATCGCGCCGGAAAGATTGAACAAGGCTACTACGCAAGCTTCGTGGTGATGTCCAAGCCGATCTTTGAAGCCGGCAGCGAGATCCGCACGGTCGTGGTTGCGGGTGCTGAGAATACGATGTACTTCCCGGCCGAGGTTGACATTCGTGGACACTGGACTCTTTCATCATCGGGGCTGCCCGGTGGCAAGGCGCTGCGTGCATCCATCACGGGCACTGCGGAAAACCCATCGTTTGAGGTGCGCCGCGATTCGGTGACGCTGCCGTCATCACTGACCTTGCAGGGCAGACGTATCTCTTTCACGGTCACAACCGATACTGTTGGCCTTAAGGGCACAGTCCGTGCGGCTTCTCTCGCGGACAGCGTGATGATCACCGGGGAGATGATCCTGCCAAATGGCACCATGACATCGTTCGTGCTGCGCCGCGATTCCTTGCTTCGCGACACCAAGAAGTCTGAACCTGCCATTGCCGGTGCACGCCAGCGCAAGCCCCTTCCGATGCTCGCTCCCTTTGGTCCGTTCGGACTCGAAGGTCAGCCCAAGCAGCTGAGTGTTGTTCTCAAGAATGCGCGCGTCTGGACCTCGGGTCCAAGCGGGATTCTCGACAGTACGGACGTTGTGATCCGCGACGGAAAGATTGCCGCCATCGGTAAGGGGCTCACAGCCGACACCACGATCGACTGCTCCGGCATGCAGATCACGCCGGGCATCATCGATGAGCACTCCCACATCGCCATCAGTCGCGGTGTGAACGAAGGCACGCATGCCGTTACCACGGAAGTGCGCATCGGCGATGTCCTCAATCCTGATGACGTGAATATCTACCGTCAGCTCTCCGGTGGCGTAACATCCACGCATCTGTTGCACGGCTCTGCCAATCCGATGGGCGGCCAGCTTCAGTACATCAAGACGCGATGGGGTGCCGATGCCGAGGATCTCAAGGTAGAAGGCTCCGTACCAACGGTCAAGTTCGCCCTCGGCGAAAACGTCAAGCAGGCAAACTGGGGAGACCGCTACACGGTGCGCTATCCGCAGACCCGCATGGGTGTGGAGGAGATCATGCGAGATGCTTTCCGCACGGCCAAGGAGTACGAGCGTGAGTTGCGTGCCAATGACCCCACAAAGCCCGTGCGACGGGATCTGCAGCTTGATGCACTGGTGGAGATCGCCAACAGCAAGCGCAACATCCACTGTCACTCCTACGTGCAGAGCGAGATCCTGATGCTTATGCGCTTAGCTGAAGACTTTGGATTTCGCGTCCACACCTTCACGCACATCCTCGAAGGGTACAAGGTTGCCAAGGAGATGGCCAAGCACGGTGCGCGCGCGTCGTCGTTCGCCGACTGGTGGGCATATAAGTTCGAGGTGTATGACGCCATTCCGGAAAGTCCGGCGATCATGCATGAGCAGGGCGTAATGGTTTCGATCAACTCCGACGATGCGGAGATGGCACGACGTCTGAATCAGGAAGCAGCAAAGAGCATCAAGTACGGTGGCGTTTCCGAGGAAGACGCACTAAAGTTTGTTACGATCAACGCCGCCAAGCAGATGTCCATTGACCAGCGTCTTGGCAGCATCGAAGTTGGCAAAGATGCCGACGTGGTTGTCTGGACCGGTAACCCGCTGTCGAACATGTCACGCGTGGAACGCACGTTTGTGGACGGACGCCAGTACTTTGCCCGCGACGTTGACCAGAAGCTGCGTAAGCGCGATGCGGAACTTCGTGCCTTCCTCGAGCAGGAAGCCATCACGGCCATCGGCCAGGGTGCTGCATCGAGCTCTGCCGGACGTGGTCCACGCCGAGAGTATCACTGCGACACGGCCGACGACGAAGTGGCCGGCACTGCTCTGGATCGATGAGACTAATCGACCCGGAGACCATCGGCACTTCAGCCACGGCCCGAGCATTCATGGCGGGCGAGCCCCTTCTTACGAGTCGGTTTCGGACTCCGTCCGTTACACCCGAGTTCTGCACGAAGCGTGCATTGCAGGGGGCTTCGCGCTCCCGCCTGCGAGAGCTCATTACGTCGTCCATGGTGCCGCTGGAATTGTCGGCAGTTCAGGTGAGTGCTCTCGAGAAGATCGATCTGCGCACATCCGTCGTTGTGGCAACCGGACAGCAGATCGGTATGCTCGGCGGTCCGATGTACACCCTGTACAAGATCCGCACGGCCGTTGCCGAAGCACGCCGCATTGAGTCGAGCCTTGGCGTTCCCGCGGTTGCCGTATTCTGGCTCGAAGACAACGATCACGACGCAGCGGAGGCTGCACATCTCACGTTGCCGGGTGCGAACTCATTGCCGACGGCTGTTTCCGTGTGGGACAACGACCAGAGACGTCTGCCGGTGAGCATGCGGTTGTGCGATACCGACATGCAGGACCGCGTGGCCGAGGCGAGTTCGCTCCTTGCAGGTCCGCAGCAAGAGTCAACGCAGCAGCGCATCCAGCAGTGCTGGAGTTCTGGCACATCATGGGGCGATGCATTCATGGCAATGCTGGCCCCCTACCTTCAGCAGTGGGGTGTTCTGGTTGTACGAGCAAGCGAAGTGATCCGCTCCGGAATGCACCAACCGCTGGTAATGATGGAAATCGAGAAAGGTGCCATCACTGAAGCACTTCGCGCGGGAACAGATGAATGCAATCGGATTGGACTCGGCGCGCAGGCACAGGTGCCGGAGTTCGGATTCTTTGTGATCGACAACAATGAACGCCGACGTCCTACCCCCGGCGAGCAGGGACTTGCCGAAACGGCGCAGACACATCCTGATGCGTTCAGCCCGTCGGTTCTTACACGACCTCTCGTGCAGGATGCCCTTCTTCCCACAGTGATGAATGTGCTTGGCGCTGCAGAGCTGGCATACCACGCGCAGCTTTCCGAGGCATACTCGGCCTGCGGCATAGAGCAGCCGGTTGTGGTGATCCGTCACGGTGCAACGCTCTGCACTTTGAAGATTCAGCGACTGCTTTCCAAGTCCGAAACAACTGTCGAGTTCTATCTCCGCGCCTGGTCCGATATCGAGCGGACACTGGCCGATGATCTGACGCAGGAGATGTTCCCAGATTCCGAGCACCGTGCTGCATCAGTAGCGTCGCTGCTGGCCCCCTACCGAAGTGCCGCCGAGAGAACGGACTCCACACTTATCGCCACCGTGGAATCGCAACGGGCCGGTATCACTGCCTCGCTCGAAGCGCTTGAGGGAAAGATCCGTGCTGCGGCAAAGCGACGCAATGCGGGCGTGATTGACAGAGCACGAACGATCCACGCTTCGGTGATGCCGAACGACACACTGCAGGAGCGTGTGTATCCGCTGGCCGTTTGGGAGGCGCAGGTCGGGATCGATGGTATCATCTCAGCACTTGATGCGTTTGATGCCGTCGGAGCCGGACATCACTGTCTGATCGAACTTCCGGCAGGCCATGCCTCGGCCTGACCCGCTCCGCATTGGAGTTATCGGCGGCGGTGTCGGCGGCCTCGTGGCCGCCATCCAGCTGGCAGCGAAGGGTCATGCCGTAGACGTTTTCGAACAGGGTGAGCGTGTTGGTGGTAAGCTGAACCGCACCATCCTTGACGGGAGCACATTTGAGACCGGACCGACGCTGGTAACGATGCCTTTTGTTCTTGATGAGGTGTTTGCCGCAGTCGGCGCACGGCGCAGCGACTACTTCACACTCCTCCCCGTAGATCCGGCGTGTCAGTACCGCTGGAGCGATGGATCGCGCCTTGACCTGCCGTTTTCGCATGAGGACGTCATCACCGCCATTGAGCAGTTTTCTCCTGGACAGGGGGTGCGCGCTCGCGCCTATCTTGACCATGCACGCAGTGTGTACGAGCTCACGAAGGACATCTTCATCTTTGGCGAGTTCAACGGTCTGGGTGAATTCTTCAAGCGTCGCAATCTGCCCCTTCTCCCATCACTGCTGAAACTGCGTCCACTTTCAACGCTACACGATCATAACCGATCCTCCTTCACCGACCCGCGTCTTGTGCAGCTCTTTGACCGCTTTGCAACGTACAATGGTTCTTCTCCGTTTCGCGCACCGGCCACACTGATGGTTATCCCGTGGGTGGAGATTGGCTTTGGCGCGTGGTATCCATTAGGGGGCATGCACGCCATTGCCGATGCATTGGAACGACTTGCCCGCGAAGTAGGTGTTCGCATTCACCTGCAGACCGGCGTGGCGCGAATCCATGTGGAACGGGGCGAGGCGAGCGCTTTGGAGCTTACCGATGGGGCGCGCATCAGCGTTGATCACGTCATCTCCAACGCCGACGTATCCGTGACGCGTCGCAAACTACTCGGAATGGCATCGCCCCTTCCAAAAGACCCATCATGCAGCGGACTGGTGCTGCAGATCAGTACCGATAGCGCAGACAAGGGTCTGGCGCAGCACAACATTCTCTTTTGCGACGACTACCGAGCTGAGTTCGATGCCATCGACAACGGGCTTTATCCGCATCCCGACGCAACGATCTACATCTCGCGCTCGTGTGCGGCAGACGCATCGCTGGCATCGGCAGGAAGGGAAAACTGGTTTGTTCTGGTGAATGCTCCGGCACGGGGCTCCGGATCGCACGATGGCGACGCCACTGCCTCTGTCTGGACGGGTCATGCCGAGGAGCGTGCAGAATTGGTCCTGCGCCGAATGGAACGTTTCGGTCTTCGTCCGCACGTCCATGCCATGAACATCCGCACACCCGACACGATGGCATCGGAATGGTCAACCGATCGCGGCTCTCTGTACGGGGCTTCTTCGAACACACCGTGGAGCGCCTTTCTCCGTCCCCGCCAGCGCTCTCGAGAGGTGAAAAATCTTTGGTATGTTGGCGGCAGTGCTCATCCCGGCGGAGGAATTCCTCTTGTGGCCACCAGCGGAATGATTGCCTCTCGACTCCTTCTCACCGCATCACAATCCTCGTTATGATCCTTCGCTCAATCGCCGTCATTGTTCTCCTTCTTGTCACCTCATGTGCAAGCATTCGAGATATGGCAAACTCGATCATGTCGCTCAAGGACATGCAGTTCCGAGTGGTCCGCGTGGAGAATATGCGTGTTGCCGGCGTGAATGTTTCACGTCTGAACAACCTGAAAGGCCTTTCTGCGACAGATGCCTACAATCTTCTGCAGGCCTATCACACCAAGAAGCTTCAGACAACCTTTACGGTCTTCGTCGAGGCTCGCAACCCTAACGATGGAAGCGGTGGCGGCAAGCCGGCAAGTCTGACGCTGAAGGCACTGCCCTGGAAGCTGTACATTGATGACCGACCGAGCGTTAGCGGTGATATTCGCAGCGAAGTTGCCATTCCCGGAGGCGGCACATCAGACCCCTTTCCGCTGGAGATATCGGTAGATCTTTCAAGTGTGATCAACGACCGCGGCTATGAAGATCTCATGGCCTTGGCACTGTCGATCGGTGGATTGAACTCCGAGCCCACAAAGCTGATAGTTGAAGCCACCCCAACAGTAAGCACCCCGTATGGTGTCATGACGAGTCCACGTCCGGTGCGCATCGTCAACACGGAGTTCCGAGCGAAGTAATGGACATTGCCGTATTGGCCATCTCGGTCATGATCAGTGGCTATCTGGAACTGGTAGCCTCAGTCCTTACGAATCTTCCGATCTCGATCGTCAGCACGATGGCCGAAGAAGGCTCGGCCGTTGGACGTCGGCTAAAACGCGCGCTTGACGAGCCCAACGAAGCACGCCTGTCGATCAGTCTGGTCGACGTGGTTGTGCAGATCCTTGCCGTGGTTGGGATGATGATGGTGGCCAATAGCGACGGTAGTCGGATTGCCATCGATGTCACGTTGCTTGCCACGGGTCTTGCCCTTGTGAAAGTTGTTGCCAGCACCATCGGCGAGCGCTCAGCAGATCACCTGCTCCGCTTTGCCAGCACATCACTGGCGATCGTGACGCTGCTCTCTGCTCCCATGTTGCTTGCCAATCGGCTCCTCGTGGCGCTTACCAAGCCCCGTTCACAAGAGGAAGAGGAAGAAGAAGCCCGCGAGGAACTTGAAGCACTCGTGGAGACTGCACGCGAGGAAGGGGCTCTCGATCCCGGTGAGTATCGGATCATGACCAACATCATGCAGCTCAGCAGCATTGAAGTAGGAGACGTGATGACGCCGCGCATGGTCGTTGCCGGCATGAGCTCTGAGCTGACGGTTGCCGAGGCCATAAAGCAGCCCGAGCTGCAGATGTTCTCGCGTCTGCCGATCTATGAAGGGGCTGACCTGGACTCAGTGACCGGATACGTCATGACCAAGGACATCCTGCGTGCAGCGCTTGCCGGACGTCAGTCCGTGGAACTCACACGCTTAAAGCGCGACGTTGGTTACATCCCGGAGAACATCACCCTGGACCACGCCCTTGAGCAGTTTCTTCAGCAGCGGCAGCACGTCTTCATGGTCGTAGATGAGCATGGCGGCGTCGAAGGCATCATCACAATGGAAGACGTTCTTGAGACCATGCTCGGAGCGGAGATCGTCGATGAAGCAGATCATGTCGTTGATCTGCGTGCCCTGGCGAAACAACGGCGCGATGCGCGTGTTGCGCGGATCAGCCAGTCGTAATATTCTTTACGTTGACGAATTCCAGCATTCCCCAGCGGCCAAGCTCACGACCGTAGCCCGATTGTTTCACACCGCCGAATGGCAGTGCTGAATGACTGCGGACAAACTCGTTAATGAACACGGTGCCAACGTGCAACTGTTCAGCGATTGCTGTTGCCCGATTGTGATCCGCAGAAAAGACTGCTGCTCCAAGCCCAAAGACGGAGTCATTGGCAAGGCGCACTGCCTCGGCGTCAGTGTCGAAACGAGTGACCGTTGCTACCGGTCCGAAGAGTTCTTCGCGAAAGGCCGGATTCGTCGAATCGACGTTCACCAGCAGCATCGGCGGAACATACCAGCCTGTTGACGGAACATCACTGTGCGTTCGGTGCGTTGCGACGCGAGCCCCCTTCGTAAGGGAACGGCTGACCTGATCCAGGAGGGTCTGGCGCAGATCAGCACGGGCAAGGGGGCCAACCTCGGTGGAGGCTTCCATAGGAGGCCCGACAATGGCAGCATCGAATCGATGTGATGTTCGCTCCACGAATTCATCGTGAATCGAAGAGTGCACAAGGTATCGCTTAGCGCCGATACACGACTGTCCGGCGTTGAGGAGCCTTCCGGTAACGCAGGCATTCACCGCCACGTCCAAATCCGCATCGTCAAGCACCACGTAGGCATCGCTCCCTCCCAGCTCCAATACCGTGCGCTTAATGTAGCGTCCTGCCAGTTCGGCCACGGAGCTTCCGCCCTTTGTCGACCCCGTAAAGGTGACTGCAGACACCAGTGGATGGGCGATCACCGACTCAACCTGCGGCACATTGATGAGCAAGGCCGAGACAAGTCCGTCGGGAATGCCTGCCTTTCGGCAGAGATCCACGGCCATCAGCGCGCACCCCATCGTTGAGGGAGCATGTTTGAGAAGAACACCGTTTCCGGCGATCAGTGCCGGTGCGGCAAACCGAAAGAACTGCCACATCGGAAAGTTCCATGGCATAATCGACAAGATCAGTCCAAGGGGCTCAGCACGAACGCGACTTTCTCGAAAACCGGCATTGACGATTTCATCGGCCAGAACCGACGGAGCAATCGTGGCCATGTACCGGCATACACCGGCGCATTTTTCAACCTCGGCGCGTGCCTGGGGGAGGGGCTTGCCCATTTCCAGCGTAATCTGCCGTGCAGCCATGTCCCGGTGATCATCAAGTACCTTGGCAAGACTCACCACAACAGCGGCCCGGTGGGCAATACTGGTCTTTGACCACTCGTGCTGCGCAGCGGCCGCCGACGCTATGATTTTCTCAACGTCGTTGGGCGCATGCTCGGGAAACTCTGCGACGATCTTTTCGGTCGAAGGATCGAAACTGATGAAGGTCATAGGAACAAATTTAGTTTTGCATCCATGGAAACACTCCTCACTACCGACAGCATTGTCTCCCTCCTTACGCTCACCGTGCTGGAGATCGTACTTGGGATCGACAATATCATCTTCATCTCCATCCTTGTTGGACGGCTCGATGCCAGCGATCAGCAGCGTGCACGCACCATCGGACTCACCCTGGCGCTGGTTCTACGGCTATTCTTTCTGATGGGGGCCGTCTGGATTGCCCAGCTGACCTCGCCGCTGTTTCATATCCCACAGATGCTTGCGATGACCGCGCCGTGGGGGGTGAGCGGGCGCGACCTGATCATGCTCAGTGGGGGCCTGTTTCTGCTTGCCAAGTCCACCAGCGAGATCCACGCCAAGCTCGAGGGCTCGGCGCATGAGGAACAAGGGGGCAAGCGGAGTGCCTTCGCCGGAATCGTGCTGCAGATCGTGGTTCTGGACATCGTCTTTTCCATCGATTCCGTCATTACCGCCATCGGATTGTCGCAGAACTTTCTCATCATGGCCATCGCCGTCGTGATCGCCGTCATCGTCATGCAATTGAGTGCCGGCAGAATCTCATCCTTCATTCATCGTCATCCGACGGTGAAGATCCTGGCCTTGGCCTTCCTGATGATGGTCGGATTCGTGCTGATGCTCGAGGGGGTTGGCGTGCACATTCCGAAGGGATACGTCTACACGGCTATGCTCTTCTCCATCAGTGTAGAGTTCCTCAATATGCGATTTCGGCAGAAGCAGAATGCCCCTCCTGTGGAACTTCGGAACCCAAAAGGAGAGGAGTGATTTCGTTTTCGTTTGGAAACGATCGTAACACTTTCTATTATCGCCGCCATTGCTCATGCACGAAAGGGGCCACCATGCCCAAAAATCCGGCCGCGTCACTCGACGCCTCAAAAATGTTCGATACCCTGTATCGATTTCCGGAGCAGGTAAAAGAAGCTGTCAGCATCGGTGAAAACGCACCTTTGTGGCGCCAGCAATCTACGTCTAACCGCTATGCTTTCTTCGGCTTAGGAGGATCTGCCATCGGTGCGGACCTCCTCCGCAGTTATGCTTCATCCACCGCCGGTGCAGACCACCTTAACATCTCCGTCCACCGTGGATATAGCGTCCCAAATTGGATGGACAGTGACACCAATGTGGTCTGCTCAAGCTACTCCGGCGAGACGGAAGAGACCCTGACCGCCTTTGATGATGTCCGGAAAAAGACCATGAGAGTGGTCTGTATCACTACCGGTGGACAACTTGGCAAGCGGGCCATCACCTACGGATTCCCCATCATCAACATCCCACCGGGCTACCAGCCCCGATGCGCCATCGCCTACTCGTTTTTCCCGCTGCTAACGATCATGCAGCGATATGGGGCTATGGATACCCGCGCCGGACGCATGAATGCCAAGGGAATTCGGGAGATCCTGGCTCACACGGATGAAGTCCGCGACCTCTATTCCTCTTCCACGGCCAAGAATCCCGCTTTGCAGATCGCAAAGAAGCTCCATGGATCTGTACCGGTGATTTATTCTGCTAACGAGCGGATGGACGTGGTGAACCTGCGCTGGAGGGGTCAGATCCAGGAAAATGCCAAGCAGCTGGCCTTCGGGAACCTGCTTCCCGAGATGAACCACAATGAGATCAACGGCTGGGAGTACCCCAAGGGCAAAACGAAGAATTTTTCGGTCATCATGCTGCGCGATCCCGATGACAACCGACGCGTGCAGATCCGCTTTGATGCCCTCAAGGACATCATCAAGGCAAACGTGGCGGAGATCATCAGCCCCGAACCGAAGGGAGCCACCCTTCTTGGCCGCATGTTCGCCCAGATCTACCTCGGAGACTGGGTCAGCTGGCACCTTGCCGTGCTGAACAATGTGGATCCAACCCCCGTTCCGGTGATCCAGTCGCTCAAGGCAAAACTCGCAAAAGCTCGCTAAGGGGCTGATTTTGGGTCGGTTAGGTCGGAAACGGACGTTTTCTTCGTATCTTGCAGGCCCCCTGAAATAGTTTGGACCGATTTATGCCTGCAGCGAAAGCCTCAAAGGCCGCTACAACCAAGACAGCCAAGACCTCGAAGTCAAAGAAGGCGGAAGCCGAAGACGCCGAGCTTGACGGAGTTGCCGCACCAAAGAAGACGAAGCGTAAAGCCAAGTACATGGTGCTGTACTCCCCATTCCTCATGAAGGATACCAAGCACGAGCTGATGGGCGAGCCAACAGAGACCGATGCGGGACGTATGCAATGGGCACGCTGCACGGTCAGCCGCCACATGCAGATGGTCAACCTCGACACTCTCGCTAACAGCGCTGAGAAGAAGGTTACCGAGATCAAGCTCGCACGTGAAGACTCGAAAGAGTACTCCCCGAAGAACGTGTACAAGGTCGGCGATGTGATCTATCACAAGCTGTGGGATGATGTCGGCATCGTCCGTGCCAAAGAAGTGATGTCCAACGGCCGCGGCGCGGTGCTGGTGCACTTTGAGAAGAACAAGGAAAAACGTCTCGTCGAAAATTTCAAATAATCATTTCAAGCCAGAGGACATCCCGTGATCGGAGTCACCGTACAAAGCAATGAGTCGATTGACCGTGCCCTTCGCCGTTTCAAGAAGAAATATGAGCGCTCCGGCGTTCTCCGCGAATTCAAGAAGCGCGCTTTCTTTGTGAAGCCAAGCGTCGAGCGTCGCATGTCTCGTCTCAAGGCTGCGCGTCGTCAGCACCGCGCACAAATGGAACAAGAATAAGTACTGAAGTACTGAATTACTGAAGTACTGAATTACTGAAGTACTGAATTACTGAATTACTGAATTACTGAAGTACTGAATTACTGAAGTACTGAAGTACTGAAGTACTAAATTACTGAAGTACTTCGCCACTTGTTTCATCAACCAAGACAGCTAGCTTGGCCGTCTTGGGAACAAATAAAGACCATCAAACCGCAAGGTGTGGAGAGTTTGTCCCACGTCTTGCGGTTTTTCTGTGTCAGTAATTCAGTACCTCTGTACTTCAGTACCTCTGTACTTCAGTAATTCAGTACCTCAGTAATTCTGTACTTCAGTACTTCAGTAATTCAGTACTTCAGTACTTCAGTACTTCAGTAATTCAGTACTTCAGTAATTCAGTAATTCAGTAATTCTCTTCCTAACCTCTGCCATATCGCTAAACGGCAGGCGTTCAGTGCCGATGATCTGATTTTCTTCGTGCCCCTTACCAGCGACCAGCACAACATCGCCGTGAGAAGCCGCATTGAGTGCGGCATGAATGGCTTGACGTCGGTCTTCGATGACGGTGACGCGCGGGCGGTGCGGACCGTCGATGCCGCCCATGATGTGAGCGATGATGTCCGCCGGTGATTCTGTTCGAGGATTGTCGCTGGTAACGTAGACGTGGTCGGCCATTTCCGAGGCAATCCGCCCCATTTCCGATCGCTTACCCCTATCTCTATCGCCCCCGCAGCCGAAGACGACGTGGATCTTGCCTGCAGATCCGGCGGAAACATGCAGACCGCGCAGTACGCCGAGAACGCTCTCCAGGGCATCAGGAGTGTGTGCGTAATCCACGATGGCCGTTGGACCGTGGGGGATATTGACAACCTCCATGCGCCCTTTAGGACCGCTCACCTGCGCCATGTGTGCAACAACATGGTCTGCAGACATACCATCAAGCAAGCAGAGAACGGCAACGAGCGCGGCATTGGCAACATTGAACTCGCCAAGAAGACGGGTAGCGATCGTGCATTGCTCGGGCACGAGCACCGCATCGGCTCTCATGCGCTGCAGGGTGAACGTGGTACCCGTGAGCGAGAGCTGAACATCCGTCACACGGACGTGATTATCAGCCCCTTTCCCAACGGTGATAACGTTTCGAGCCACACATCCGCGCTTCATGTACGGCGTCCATTCGGAGTCGCCCCAGAGCACAGCAGAGGCCGACTCAGAGAGTCCGTCGAAGAGGAGCTTCTTGCACCGTGCATACTCCTGCATGGTGCCATGGTAATCGAGATGATCCCGAGTAAGATTCGTGAAGATCGCACCTCGGTAATCGATGCCCAGAACACGATGCTGCGAAAGGGCATGGGAGCTAACCTCCATGCAGACGGTGTCCACTGATTCGCTGCGCATGGCAAGAAACAGCTCGGCAAGTTGGCGTGCGTGAGGCGTGGAATACTCCGTGGTGTATTCGCGTCCACCATACCGGTTGCCGGTGGTGCCGATGAAACCGACTCGCTGACCTTCCAGCGTAAACATCTGCTCAAGGAGGGTGGCGCAGGTAGTCTTGCCATTGGTTCCGGTCACCCCAAACATCCGAAGTGGACGGCTGGGGTGATCAAACACGTGGTCAACGATCTCGGCGAAGGCCTTCCGGGAATCCTTAACGGTGATCGACGGAATGCTTAGGGGGCTCTCTGGTTCCCGCTCCACCACGACTGCCGCAGCGCCCCGAGCGATGGCATCGCTCACAGCGTTGTGTCCGTCGAAGTTCGTACCCGCGATCGCAACGAAGATCGTCCCCGGTGTGACGAGGCGCGAATCCGTTGTGACGTCATGTATCGCCACGGTATCGGGCTCTTGATGCATCTGCATGGAGATGCGCTGAGAAAGTGCCGAGAGCACTGCAGACAGCTTAACCATGCGCGCAAATTACGTCCCACACCAACGGGAAAGTCGCGAGATTTGCACCATGCATTTCGAACAATGGATCATTCAGCGGCTGCAGCGCCCCCTACCCGGGATCACTGCTCATGAGGCATTTGTACCGGAGATCCCGGACCGACGTTCTCGGCTGATGCCACCGCCGGAGGATGCACGCAAGAGCGCCGTACTCATCCCGTTGTTTACTACCGTCGATGGTGCATTGCACGTGGTGCTGACGGTTCGTAGCGAAGGTTTGCGAAATCATCGCGGACAAATCTCTTTCCCCGGTGGACGTTGCGACGAGGGCGAGAGCGCCACTGATGCGGCCCTGCGGGAAGCACACGAGGAGATAGGCCTTGCAGCAGATCGTGTGCGCGTGCTTGGACAGCTAACGGAGCTCTACATTCCTCCATCGCAGAGTGCCGTGACCCCCGTGGTGGCAATGATTCAACCACCTAGCTCCTGGACGCTGAGCACACACGAGGTTGCCGAAGTTCTTATCGAGCCGGTATCGACGTTTCTTGATCCGTCAACGATTCAATGGCGAAGCGACATAATCAAGGGGCTCCCAGTTGACGTTCCGCATTGGCAGGTCCATCCGTCCATCCCTCTCTGGGGAGCCACGGCCATGATGCTGCAGGAACTGTCGATTATCCTGCGTGAGTATGAAATGGAGATGGCATGAATTCCATGAGAGATTCCGTGACAAACCACATCAGCAGTGCCATTGCATGTCTTGTAGCCATAGGTCTTCTCACATCGTGCGGGGCAAACGGCACAGACGAGCAAAAGCTTGTCTCAACGTATGCACGCGTGATCATTGAGCGTGAGTCGGGTCTTGATTCTGCCGTTACGGCCAAACACATCGACTCTATCGTCCGCTCATCGGGGTTCACTCAAGAGAGCTTTTCCGAAGCGCTTCGTTCGCATGGCAACTCGGCCACGCAACTGCGTCAGTTTTACGACAGCGTATCGGCGGAGCTCAATCGCATGCGCTCCGACAGTACGCGATAAACATCGTGACCATGTTGGGCAAACGTTTCGAAGTAGCCCACATACCATTGATTGAGAAGCACACCGATACGCCGTGACTCTTCGACGTCATGCTCCGTCATAACGCCACCGCAACGGATCACATGAAACTCCTGAGAAGGGGCAAGCCTGCCAACCGCCTGCATAGCTGCGGTACACGATGCCAGAGATGACGACGTCAGCAAAGCGCCGCTAACGCCCCCACCATACCGAGTTGTGAAGTGATCGAACATCGCCAAGTCTTTCGCGTGCACGTGCGGACGCAGTTCCGCGTAGCGTATGGATGTGTTACCGAGGATCATCCCGTCAAAGCCCCTTTCCACAAGCGCGCCAACAAGTGCCGGGATCTGATCGAGTGCTGTGTCGGTGGAGAGCTTCACAACAACAGGCAGGCGCCGACCGCGCCGTTGGAGGAACTCACCGGCTACGGCATCAAGCCGACGCAGTAGACCGGGATCAAGATCGTCATGGCGCTCATGGCCCGGAACATTGGGACAGCTTTCGTTCAGCTCGATGTAGTCCACACCAGCATCGTCATAGCGGCACATCCCCTCAACAAGCTCCGGTAGAGCAACCTTCTCGTCGAGTCCGGGCTCAGCACTCACGCTGATACCCATCGGGCAACCCGCAACGTGCTTCACCGTTGCAAGCTTTGCGGCAACGTCTACGTGACCCGCATTAGGAAGCCCCATCCAATTTGAGGCAGAATGCGAGAACGGATACTGGGTGGACGGCCACATGATACCGTGAACAACATTCCCTCGTCGAGGACGCGACGTGGTAGTACCCGCAACAAATGCCCCCGCGCCTTCGCGAGCAACCATGTCATATCCTGCCCCGCTCTTGAACATTCCCGCCGCATTCCAGATCGGCATCCGAAACCGCAGGCCCCATGCCGTGACTCCAAGCTCTTCAGGGGGCTCAAAGGATCTCGATGGCACGTCGTGCGCAAAGCGAGGCAGATATACGTTGCGTCCAGCCGTAAATGCCCGCACTCCAATCGACGGCGGAACAAAGGAGATCACCGGACGTAGCACAAACTCAAGCCGGCCAATGAATTCAAGAATGGTCATGGACGCAAAAGTACGAGTCTCACAGGACGGATGACTGATGACTGATGACTGATGACTGATGACTGATGACTGATGACTGATGACTGATGACTGATGACTGATGACTGATGACTGATGACTGATGACTGATGACTGATGACTGATGACTGATGACGGCTACAAATATGTGGATGCTTGAGTTGGGTGTGTGAATCGCGAAAATACCACAACATTTTTCGCTCTTTGGGTCTAATGACTGACTTTCAATTCTCGGTAGCATGGGGCTATGCGTGAGGAAAGCAGAGTAATAGGTCGGAATGTTCGGCGCCACCGGCAGAGCATGAAATGGACACAGGAGATGCTGGCCGCCGAGGTGAAGCTCAGTTCCGACTACATCTCACGTCTGGAACTGGGGAAAGAAAACCCTACCCTGGATGTGCTCGTGCGCATTTCTATCATTTTCAACCGAAAGGTACGGGACCTGCTGGATGACAACGCCGAATGAATGCGATTGAATGTTGGCGCTTTGGGCCCTCCTCAGCCAATGTATAAGTGAAGACGGAGTGACAAGAAGCGAGACGTGCATCTCGATATCTCCCATCACCCCGTCCTCAACACCTCAATAGCTATGTAATTCAGTAACTCAGTAATTCAGTAACTCAGTAATTCAGTAATTCAGTAATTCAGGTACTCTATCGTCTCACCACCACCCGCTCGATGCCTACAACCTGACCGGTCAGGTTGCGGTGCACCACGTGGTAGACCCCATCGGCAATGCCAACAAGGCTCATTCGCGCTGAATGACCTTCTGCGGAGAGAATGAACCGTCCCGTTACGTCAATGAGCTCGTATATCGAGCCGCTGGTCGACTTCGACGACTCGATCTCAATCACATCCGATGCAGGATTTGGACGAACAACAAGCCGTACTTCCGTTCCATCGTCCGAAACATCGACGGTGTTCTTCTCCGAGATCGTCGTCGTTACGCAGATGGTGTCCGTGCACGTACTGTCGCTGACGATACAGCAAACACTTCCTGACTTATCGTAGCCCCATATCACATCACAATAGTGATTCGTTGTCGAACCAAGCACATAGCCCCCTGTCGCTAACCACTTATAGGACATCGCAGGATTATTGCGCAAAGCATATGTCACCACTTGGTGTGTTTCAACCTTGCGGTAGCCGAGGATGGAGTCGGAGGGCTGTGCAACACCGCATGTACGGCATTCCTGGATATGAATCTTCAACGAGCCGCGATTGTCACTACTCGGCTGATCTCGAAAGATCACATACAGCGGCTTACCTGTGCCAACCACGTAGTAGGTGTATGTATGATCAACACAATTGATCGTCGTCTCAACTGGTTGTAGCGTCTCAAGTGACTGTTCAATCTTTGATAGATCGAACCCCATCTGCAGACCACCACCGGGATTTCGAACGAAGCACGAATCAAGATACTCCCATTCACAGTCAACTTTCGAATACCCACCATTGGGAGTCCATGACCCAGAACCCGTAATCTTGTAGACAGTATTCGCCTTGAGGGAAACCAGCCTTGTCGACTCGGTTGTAGCGTCCAGTTCGAACGATTCAACAGTCTTAAGCTCCTTGCATTCGTAGGTCGACCCCATTTGACCTCGCGTCAATCTTTCCACCTCATCATCCCGCAACGCACGGTTCCAGAAGGCAAAGTCATCAATATTACCACTGAAACCACCCATCACTTTGCCGTCAGGGCCATCCTTTGCACCACCAATGATGAAGGCAACCTGATTTGAGTAATCAAGGCTGGCTGGTTGTTCCTTTACTAATCTTCCTTCGAAGTAGATTCTCAGAGTCGTGGCATCATACGTGACAACCGCAGTGTACCATTTATCAAGCCAAACAGATTTGTACTGCGTGTTCGCATAGTAAGCCTTTGATGGTGTCCAGTGACTTGCATTCAGAGCGCTGTTGTCAAGCTGGTTCAGCCCAAGGGAGTATGCTGCTCCCCACTTCCAACTCGGCGGACAAAACGCCAAAAGAGCCTGGTAGTAGAAGTTGACACCACCATTATTCAAAGGTCGATACTCGTTGACTTTGAATCGGACGAGGTAGGAATAGGTATTTGATCGAAAGATCGATGGAGTTTCTGCTTCGAGGTACTTCGCAGCCAACGGTGCACCATTGAAACGGGCAGACATAATCTCCTTGCCATTAAATGTGCCTTTCTCTAGCTCTACACCATAGTTGATAAAACGATTTTTCGTACTGCTTTTGTCTGCAAATGAACCATTGAAGTCATGATATGCCACTAAACCATTCTGAGGCACGTACGTCGGCAATTGAGCAATTGCTCCAGTAGCCGTCATTATGCCAACGATTAAACTCAACATTACAGTCGACCTCATGAGTCATGCCCCGACGATTATTCGTGTATGATTTGTTGTGTGCAAGCTTATCCCTGATGTTTTTCCCGTCACTTGTTGAAAAATGGGGTAGCTTCCCTACCCCATTTATGCCCGTCTTTGTCGTAGTGGTATCCAACATCTTTGCTCATGATTATGAAATGGCCCCGCATTCTAGCCTTGCTATCCGTCATCGGTATTGTAGTCGGATGCGACAACTATGCTCTGAAAAGCCGAATAACAGAGGTCGGAGATTCGCTGGCCGCGGGCGGATATCGCGACACATCACTATGGCGATCACTTGCGTCGCTGCGGCCTCGAGTAATTGATGCTCGCAGTAACGAGTGCGATTCGATCTACAACGGGTTGGTTTGCAAGATAGCCGAGACGGCTTCGCATACGAGATACGACATGGGGACCTTTCTCAACGTTTTGCGTGGTAACCTAGGTATCCTGAATCAGTGCGATTTGAACGTTGCGCATGACTTGCGGTATTGGGGTAACTATAACGCGGCCCGATCTTTATACGCACGGATCGCCGTAACGACATCGATGTCAAATGCCGAAGCCGTAGCAAACCTTGGCATGGAGTATGAACGCTTGGGTCTGCTTCGGCTAGCCGAACGAAACGTGTTGATGGCTGACTCGTTATTCCTGCAACAAGGGAGTAGCGGGGGCAGCATGTGGATGCAGCGCCTACTCTACAAGATTCATTCAAGGCTTGGACAACGGGAGCAGGCAGTGAGGTCATTGAAGCAGTATGGTCGGCTCCACGAGCAGTACAGACGGTTCAATGCTTGGCAAATGGTGGACACGGTCACGGATGTGCAGCTTATCAAGAGCATTTTCGAATTTCCAACATGGAAACAGGATATTACAACGGCCTATGGTGATCAAGCTCAGAGATACATAGATCTGTATCATTCGATCATTAGCAGTTCCTCAGGAACGTGGCGGAATCTCTGGTTCGCACGCAATCCCCTGCTTGGCCCCATTCCCAAGCCCGTCATCCGCCGGTTTCGTGCCACAGTGGGTACAATTCCAACGATGGATTCATTAGGAAAGACAGACAAGGGCGAACTCGCAATAGCTACCAGATTCGGCCTCTTTACCCTTCGTGGTGATGATTTCGTACTGACATCATCTCAGTCCGCCGAGAGTCATATCGTATCGACCTCAACCGCGCCTTTGCCGGACATCGACACCATGTTTCGCTCGACTGCTCCAATACATCGCGTGGTTCCCATCGGTGGCGATACGTTGGTGTGTATCACGAGCGATTCAATGATACTATACTCAAGCGGTCATGTACTGCGGCGCATTCCCCCACTTCCACGCGGAACATTTGGTGACATCCTCGACGTTGCGCCTGTCGGCCCTTCACACCTACTGGTCTTGACGGAAAATCACATCGCTTTGCTTCAACGCTCAAGTCTGAATGTTCGGCATGCCCTCCGTCTTGCCGACGTCAGTACACCGGGTAGCTTCACACATAAATTGAAACTCTTCGTTGGCATTAAGGGGCTATCACAGAATTTGTTTCTCGTCCGGGGCAAGGCTTCGGCCGCAGTCATCTGCATCTCCGTTGACACCATTGTTGGTACCATCAAATCACGTCATTTAACCTTCGCTTCGTCAGCAGCGCGGATTGGACAGAAGATGATAACGCTCGCTGACTACGTTGAGATGTTTGACTGGGAGCAACGTGGCACGGACACCGTGAATGTAACGTTTCGGATGGAGGGTTTGCTCCGTTCATACACCAGCTCACGTAGCCAAGAACTTGAATTGCTAGCCGTGCCGTGTGTTGCCCCCTTCATTGCCGTCAAGCAATATGACAACATTGACATCATTGACACAGCCTCCGGCCTCGTATACCCCCAGTTCGCACTTCCAATACCGATTGGCGTTGAATCGGCGAATTCGATAGGAATCATTCGTGACTATCTCGGTAAAATGTTTGGATACTACTGTGACGGTAATACGCTGGTACGATTCAATCTGCGTCAGCAACCGTTTCGATTCTATCCCACATGTTTCATTACTGATCATCGCACGGGTGCAAACGAAACGACGATACTTGCAGACACGTCGCCGGTGGAACCGATTCTTGCGCGTCACAGCTATAGCGTCGGATTCTTGAGTAACATGATTACGTCATCGTTCCCATTCTACGTAGACGTTGAAAAGGCCGATGTTTCGAGCCAACCCACCATCGATGGACGAAACTTCTGGACTGCCACAATTACACCAACTTCCTCAGAGACAACGCTGCATGTAAGGACGCCCATTCTTGATTCAACAATCACAATACCTGTTCGCGATCCTATCACAAACCGGCCATGGTTTGCCCCCTTCCTATTGACGATCGCCGGCCTCATGGCAATAACCGCAGGTGTGTCATCTCTACGTGCCCGACGACGACGCCAGGCCATTGCCATAGAACACGCCAAAGCTGAACAGCTAGAACTTCTGCGTGAAGACATGCACGACATGATCGGCAGCCGACTTGTTCGCATTGCATCACTGGCCCGTCAAGCGCCGCCCGAGCGTCATCAAGAGGCACTCTCACGAATACATGATATGACGCTTGTAACGGTTCGTTCACTGCGCAATCTGCTTTCACTGATGTCCGAGACGTCGATGACCGATGCGGGCTTCTACGGATCGCTGCGCGAGTATGTGATGGAATCAACGGGCGATTCCGGACTGCCCTGCAATGTCGATATCCAAATTGACTCATTTGATCGGACCACAATGGATGGTGCAGCACGGCACGAACTCCTGATGATCGTCTCAGAGCTTCTGACCAATACCCTTCGGCACTCCCAGGCCCAGTCTATCATCTTCACGGTTGATGCAAGGGGCTCACAGACAACACTTACGTGGTCCGATGACGGAATTGGCATGGATCCAGGCGCCAGGCGCGGTAATGGTCTCAACAACATCCAACGGCGTGCCTCACGAATCTCTGCTACAGTCACTATTGAGTCATCTGCCGAAAACGGCACGCGCTATACCATCAGCTTCCCAACGGAAAGGGGCTAACTCGATGAAAACGATTCTTATCGTCGAAGACGATCCAATCTTTGCAGAAGAGATAAAGTCACTTGTTTCAAGCAACGAGAATCTGTCCGTCGTAGGAACGACCGAATCCGGTCGTCAGGCCATTATACAGATCCGCGAGATACGGCCAGACATCGTGCTCCTTGATATCGTTTTGCCAGATATAACCGGACTCTCTGTACTTCGAGAATGCAGACGCCGTAATCTGTCCACCGAGTTCCTCGTCGTGTCCTCGTTTGAGGACAACGCCAAGATCTTTGAAGCTATTGTTTCCGGTGCCAATGGCTACATCACGAAGGATCGGCTGCACATTGAACTCATGCCAGCCGTCGAGGATCTTTTGCGAGGGGGCTCTCCAATGTCTAGCGCCGTAGCTCGCAAAGCGCTCGAATCCTTTCGTAACAAGGTCCGACCCAAAACTGATCTCAGCGACCTCTCCCCCCGTGAAGAGGACATCATGCGTGCCTTCGCACTCGGTAAGTCCTACAAGGAGATCAGCGACGAAATGTTCATCGCTCCAGAAACCGTAAAAACACACATCCGCAATGTGTACAAGAAGCTTCAGGTTAATAGCAGAACGGGGCTAAGGAAGCTGCTGTGAGGTACGGAGGGACCGAGGTACGGAGGGACGGAGGGACGGAGGGACGGAGGGACGGAGGGACGGAGGGACGGAGGGACGGAGGGACCGAGGTACGGAGGGACCGAGGTACGGAGGTACGGAGGGACGGAGGGACGGAGGTACGGAGTTACAGTTGCTCGGCAATTGTTGTCATAACTGGCTGGCACGGCTTTCCTGTGGTCTTGGATACCATTACGGCATCTTCTGTTGCCGCGCGTATTGTCTGATAGTATCCGACGATCACGGAGAATGGCTTTTCAGCCCCATTAGCAATGGCTAAACGAGTGCGTTTATAGGTCTTTTTCAATCGCTGAACAGTCTGCTCGGCCGAATCGCGTGTTGCAAACGAAGCGATACGGATGGTGTAACAACGACGTGTAACAACCGAATCGTCGAGGGTGCTGTTGCGCTTACGGAGTTCCTTTCGCAAGCGCAGCACTTCATCAGTGAGTATGTCTAACTTACCGGCAAGTGCAGCGTCGTCAGGCGACATGCCTTCGTTTGATTGCATTGGTTGCACGGGAGGTTCCGGAATGGCACTTCCTGCAAGGTCCTTCATCGGATCTGTCGTATCCTGTCGATCGATGTAGATCGTATCATACTTTACTACGTCAACATAGACGGTGTCTGGCTCGGACGAGGACGTTGTCATTGGCTGATCGACGTCCGGGGATGGCAAACGGACGGTGTCGACGCGTGTAATCTCGCGCAAGACCGTATCGATTCGATAAACCGTATCAACGCGCTGGGGAAGACGGTTTGCCATAAACGGCGCCTTCCCATTTTTAGCGTCGCGCTGAAGAAGAACATCGAGAGCCGTAAGCATCTGCGCCACATCCGGATCAAGCATATATCCTGGCGTAGCCATGAGCTTCTGCAGGCGCATTCGAGCCTCCTGCATATCGCCCTGACGCATACTTGAAATGATGTGGGCAACCGCAGCACTCTGACCGGTACGGTTCTCAAGGCCGACGGAATCAACGTAGGTGGAGAACTGCTGTGAAGACCATTTGGAGCGACCACGATATTGATCCTGGTAACGGACGTCATTCCCCGTTCGTTCGGTTTCGGGATCATAGTCATTCATGATGTCTGTCGTATCACGCACCGAGAAGGAGTGCGAACTAGCTGTGAGCCCACGAATCATGGACGTGCGTGCCGATGTAAACGCCGGAAGAACTCCTAACGTTATCATTACCGCAACATTGATTCCAAAGATGACTGTCGATTTCATGATGATCTCACTTGGTATGAATTTCTACAGCACGATTATAGAATCGTCCCTCCGGAAATCGGTTCGAGTAGCGAGGCCGATCCTCGCCTGTACCGCTTACGTCTTCGTCACTAATTCTCACACCGGACTCCTGCAAGATGCCCGCCACGCTCTGAGCCTGGCGTTCGGATACTGCTTGGTTGTGGTCATACATGCCTACGACGTCAGTGTGTCCCGTGATCTGCAGATCGCGTTGTCGCTTGAGTTGCGGCACGATGTGTACAGACAAATAGCGCTGATTTGACGGATCGACCTCGAATGTTCCGGCTTCGAATGAATGAACTCGAAACACATTGGGTGTTGTATGCTGCTTACCTCTCTTGAGTATCTGATCTGCTTCAACCGGAATTGACATCGTGTCGCACGGACACTCGCGACCATCGGTGCGGACACGTATCAGGCTCACTCGCAGCGCCGATGCGGGAGCAGACATGATCGCATTTGCATCCTGTGAAACATCCCATGTTACGAACTGTGCCGAAGGGTCTACATCTAGAAGTCGAATGACTTTCTCTCCCAGCTTTATCTCTATCCGACGTTCGGTATCATCCATCTCTCCGTTGCGCCCAGTGAGAAATCGAACCGAAGGAATCATTGACGATGCGTCGGACCATGCACTGGTAACCGGCCGTTCAAATGCATCACGGTCTGATTCAGGCCCGTCAACCAGGAGTTCACACCGACGGTTCTCCTCTGCACCCAGTGAATCATTGCTGTTGGAGCGATTCTTTGGCCAACCACGGCCAAGAACTGAAATCCTATCCTGATCAACATCCCAAACGTCGTGCAAATACGATCGCACGCTCTCTGCCCGTCGAAGCGAAACTGATGCGTCGCACTCGGTTCCTTCATCTCGATAACCAGTGATCGTGAGTTTCAACGACGGAAGTGCCTGCATCCGTGAGCCGACGATATTGAGCACGTGATAATAGTCGGTCAGCGAACTGCGGGGTGGGAAGCTCTCGCGAAAACTCTGCCGCTGGTCCGCTCGTATTCGACGGTAGCGCTTGGGAATCTCTGCCGAGTTCCGATCAAAGAACACAACCGGAAGCACCTTCTGATGTATGACCTCTTCATTGTAGTTAAATGCCAATTGGGTGCGTCCATCCCGACTCTGCATATCCGCGTAGAGACGCTTGCGTTGATCAATCGAAATCGTCTCGCTGATATCGTCTGTCGAGTACAATTGAGTAATCGGCAACTTGATCTCGCGATGGCGCTTGCCAAATGTGGGCGATGTGATATCGATCGCAAGAGGAACGGTGTCCACCGTTACGCCTTTATAGGTGAAGTCCTTATCGCTCAAAACAACATTGATCTCCTCACGATTGTTGTCGACGTTTGCCTCCACAGTGCGCCGTGTCAACTGGTTCGTGATAGTGACCTTCGAGGGTACAACTCCCTCTGTGCAGGCATCTTGCACACGAACCACGACGTTCACTGCGCCAACAATCTTGGGAACGCGTGCTACATAGATATCGAAGTTACCCGGAGTGTTGCCATTGGTGCCCTTTGTACCACCACCTTTACCTCGCCGCGAAGCGAAATACAACATCTCGCCTGATACCGGCATCGAAAGAAACTGATCATCATCTTTTGAATTGATTGGCTCAGGTACGAGCTCGGGAGTCGTCCACCTGTCCTTACCATTGGATCCGACCTCCTCGATCCTTACCGTGTGATAGAAATCGAGCCCTCCGATTGACGGTTTATGTCCATTCGAGGAAAAAAAGAGGGTCTTCCCGTCCGGTGCTATGTAGGGGGCTACTTCCTGCTGAGGTGTATTGATTCCATCACCAAGATTTCGAGCTGGCTTCCATTCGTTACGCGTTGCATCCCAATCACAATACCAAATATCGTAGTCATCGGGATCATGGCTCTCACCGTCAAAGCGGGGTCTATTCGAGGCGAAATACAGACGAGAACCATCCGGCGCGATGTACGGTTGTGAGTCCCAGTACTTCGAATTCACTGCCGCGCCGAGCATCTTCGGCTTGATAAATCGCTCCCCTAAAAGCTGCGCCTCCCAGATATCGCAGTCACCAAAGCCCCCTTTACTCTCACATACAGCATAGTACAGTTTTTGACGATCTGCAGAGATCGAGGCGACACCCTCGTTGTATGGCGTATTGATATCTGTGAGCGGAATCGGATTCGTGAACGACGTATCTTCATCATCGAGCTTCGTAACGCGCCAGAAATCGTGTGATGGCTCGCCCTTACGGCCAGTCGTCATGCTGCCCTCACGATTCGATACAAAGAACAGGGTCCTGCCATCAGCACTCACAGTGGGCGCATAGTCCAGACCTGCAGTATTGATCGAGGTGAGGTTCCTGACCCGGATCTTTGATGGATCTCCGTAGATCTTTGACGCACGATCCTCGTCTTGGAGATTACCGCTCGCAAGAAGGAAGGGGGCGCAGCGCAGGATTAGTGCACAGTATGCAATGGGTGTAAAAGCTCGGATCGTTGCCATACCACACTCTCACGTGATGAAGTCAGAAAGCACACATTGATGTGTCTGTATTCAACCGCGGGTAAAGGTCGGCAGATCAAAATCGAGCACATCAATTACGTGCAACTTCTCACTGAGGTGTGAGTGTAGCCCTAACGATTAAATGGGGATGTCAGCGCCACTGACGTAAAAACTCCAACCGCTCCTGCAGCTGGGCAACGGGGACGAGGAGCTTTTCCTTACCAAGGATGCCCTCTTCCTGCGAGCCAAACACGAGCTCGTAGTCTTTGCTCATCACGATCGCTTCTTCCGGGCATACTTCTTCGCAGAAGCCGCAGTAGATGCATCGGAGCATATTGATTTCGAACTTCTCGGGATAGCGTTCTTTCTCGGCGGTTGTTTCGCCAGCACGCACTTCGATGGCTAGCGCCGGGCAAACACGTGAGCATAGACCACAGGCAACGCAACGCTCCCCATCGTCCTCCTGGACCAGCACCGGACGTCCACGATATGAACCTTCCGGAATCCACCGCTCCTCGGGGTACTGACGGGTGAACGAGGGCTTGAACATCTGCTTCAACGTTAACCCAAGCCCCTTAGCAATCTCGGGAAGATAGATGCGCTCCCAGAAATTCAGACGCTGCGATTCGATGTTGTCTTTGATGTTGGCCATGGCGGAGGGAATTACGGAGTTACGGAATTACGGAAGTACGGAAGTACGGAAGTACGGAGTGGTGGGTGCACAGAAAACCGAGTCGTTCATTTCACGTTACTTGCTGAAGTATTGCTGGAAAAAGATCACGAGACCTGTGACAACCACATTCACAAGCGACAGTGGCAACAGGATCTTCCAGCCGAGGTTCATAAGCTGATCATAGCGGAAGCGTGGAAGAGACCAGCGCACCCAGATGAACACAAAAACAAGGAGAAATGCCTTGCTGAGGAATACGACATGACCCAGCAGAACCATCGGAATGGAACCGGCTTGCAGTCCAAGAACCGTTGCATCGTCGAGGAATGGGATGGCATCCCAGCCCCCTAAGTACATTGCCGCCATGATAGCACTCGAAGCCAGCATGTTCGCGTATTCAGCGAGGTAGAGCAGACCGAACTTCATGCCCGAATACTCCGTGTGGTATCCACCAACAAGCTCGGGCTCTGCTTCGGGAAGGTCGAAAGGGGCTCGGTTGGTCTCGGCAAGCGCAGTGATGAGGAACAGAATGAAGCCAACGGGCTGATAGAAAATGTTCCAAGCACCGGCCGTTTGCATGTCGATCATCTTGACGATGTTCAGCGTTCCTGTTACGAGCACAACGGCGATGATCGCCAGACCCATCGAGAGTTCGTACGAGATCATCTGTGCCGCCGAGCGAAGCCCACCGAGCAATGAATACTTGCTATTGGAGCTCCATCCGGCAAGGGCAACGCCGTACACACCTACCGACGTCATGGCCAGAACGGCCAGGATTCCGATGTCCATATTCGGTGCCATGGACAGGCTGTACGCTACCCCATCCACAACGTATGCGGGGGAAAACGGGATGATGGCATAAACCGTGATGGCCACGCCGATGGAGATCACCGGAGCAAGCGCGTGGAATCGGTAATCGGCCGCAGCAGGAACAACGTCCTCCTTGAGGTACAGCTTGAACACGTCGGCGAACGACTGGAACAAGCCCCACGGACCAACGCGGTTCGGGCCAACACGATTCTGAATCCAGGCAGCAATCTTCCGCTCAGCCAACACCATGTAGGCGGCAGCCACGAGCATCAGATTCACCAGGATACCGGCCTGGATGAGTGGGATCAGCAGATGGGTAGGAATTGCCATAGTGTTACTGTGGTTTCAGTACGTGCGATTCGTAAATGACTCCCTTTGGCTCGGGCTCTGTGCCCTTGCCAAGAACCAGTCCCTGATGGGCCTCGAGACCCTCTACCGTCATGCCCTTGAAGGGGGCCACGTGGGTTGCAATATCTGCGAATACAGAGGCAACACCAGCATAGTTCCACGATGCGCCGAGAGCATGGGCGATTTGACTGATGATGCGCCAGGCTGGACGGCAATCACGCCGCTCGCCATTTGTCCAGCGGTCGTTCGGAGCACCGAACTTGTCCCACCGACTCATCTTCATGCCCATCGAGCGCATGTTCTCCTTGGTCACCACCGCAGCCTGGAAGCGCTGCACACGGTGCGTGGTGTTGGTGAACGTGCCGTCGGTTTCGGCCCACGTCGAGCGTGGCAGAATAACAGTTGCAAGCTTGGTTGTGGCGGTGTTGTGCGAGCCGATCACAATGATGTTACCGACGCCGGCAAGGGCCTGCGCGAGTTCCGTCGATACGCCTGCGGGGTCATCACCGAGTACGATCACAGTCTTGATACTTCCGTGAGCGGCGCGTCCGGCAAAGGCTTCAACGCTATGACCGCCATCCTTGGGAGCAATTCCAACGGAATGAGCGCCGATAGCATTTGGGGCGCGGTCATTCAAACGCAGGATGTCGTCACCGAAGGTGTGATCGTTATGCTTGATGAAGTCGAGGTTGCCGGTCTTCAGTACGTCGTGCGCAAGCTTGGCCAAGAGGAAATTGTCTTCATTAGAGGCCTTGGCCGATCCGAACACGAAGATCTCGTTGCCCTTGAGCCCCTTGAGAGCGGCAGCAGCTGCATCAATCGCATCGGTCCACGAGACATCGGTCAGCTGGCCGTTGCGACGGATCTGTGGGGAGGTGAGTCGGTTATCGTTGACCATGTCGGGCACGGCCAAACGTCCGGTGTCACACATCCAGTAGGTATTCACGTGCATGTTGGTACGGGGCTCTGCACGCAACACTTCGTTATTCATAACGCCGATGCTGATGTTGCAGCCGCGAGCGCAGCCCGGGCAAATGCTGTCGGTGAACGACATTTCCCACACACGGGCCTTGAAGCGGAAGTCGATGCTCGTTAGGGCGCCCACCGGACAGATGTCGATGACATTCATCGAGTACTCGCTGTCGAACGTCGTGCCCGGGAACGTGCGGATCGTCACCTTGTCTCCCCGCTGCACAAACGACAGCACCGGCTGCTTGGCTACCTCGTCGGCAAAGCGGATACAGCGCGAACAAGAGATGCATCGCTCGCCATCGAACATCACGTTCGGGCCAAGTTCGACACGCTTTTCCTTGTGAGTCTTCTCTTCGTCGAAGCGGCTTTTGCCCTTCGAGTGATTGAATGCATACTCCTGCAGCTTGCACTGCCCCGCTTCGTCGCAGATCGGACAGTCCAGCGGGTGATTAATGAGCAGAAATTCCATCACGGCATTCTGGGCCGACTCCGTCTTCGGGCTCGTCGTGTCAACGATCATGCCGTCCGACACTGGCGTAGCGCAGGCGATCTGCATCTTCGGGAACCAATTCACAACTGGAGCACCATCATCGCTGTACATCAGCGATCCGTCAGTGTCCTTCTTGTGAGTGCCGACGTTCACCAGGCACATGCGGCAATTGCCGGCAACCGACAATGCGGGGTGCCAACAGAAGTGCGGGATGGTCTTTCCGCTCTCGAGGGCAGCTTCAATGATCGTCTGCCCGGCCTTTGCCTCGACTACCTGTCCGTCAATGATGATCTGGGGCATGTCTGTCCTTCACGATTTCATTCGACCACGGTTGTCCGTGAATGCGGCAAACATACGAGAATTCGCGCTTTGCTTCCCTATCTTGAATCATCGAAAAACACCCTCTCGGCCAACATCACATGCTTCGGTTTCGATACGTCATCGGCCTCTTGATTCTCCTTTCCGGCCCGACTCTGCTGGCGCAGTCGGCACGCAGCTATGTGTCGGGGTCGGCCCGGATTGCGTGCCCATCAGGCCCCTTGGCCGACTCAACGGGCCTGAGCTCTGCGGTGCAGTTCGACCTGCGCTACATCTGGTCTCCGTCGCGCACCGTCCTGCTGGGTATCGGAGGGTCATGGATGACACCTTCAACCGGGAATGCTCCGCGGCCTACTGTTGCTCCGGGACCCTTGTCGATCACCCAGATCACGGCCACTGCCACATGGCGTCCACTCAAACATGGCTGGTCTCCATTTGTCGGAGGTGAAGTGGGCTTTGGCTTCCTGAGTCCGCCGGATTCGCTCACAGCGGCATCCGTGTTTGCCACCACACTGGGGGCTGCCTATGGCCTGCATCTCGGGACGTTCATTCCCCTGTCCGATCGGCTGGACTTTAGCATATCAGGACGCTGGATGACTCTTGCGACGTCCAACCAGCTCAATCTGTTGCTGGTGTCGGCGGAGTTGGTGTATCGGATTCAGTGAGCGATGATTGCTCACTGATGGTGTGAGCTCGCTTATGGATAATTGGCTCAACCTGTGCTTCTATATCGCGCCACATTCCTTGACACGGAAACCTATTCTCGTACATCGCACGTCCGATCACTACCGAGTCCACGTTCCTCGGCACGTCCTGCTGCAACGACCATAGCTGCTGCGGCGATGCAATGCCCCCTGCCATGGTCATGCGAAGGGGCGCTATGGCAGCCACCCTTCGGATGGTTGCAAGGTCTTCACCAGTTAGGTTTCCTTCCCAGTCAACCTCGGTATAGAGGAGCCTTTTTCCACCGATGGATTCTACGCGACGAATGAAATCCTCGTCGCTTACCGTGCCTGCTCCGTCACCGAGTTCGATCTTGCCTTCGTGGGCGCGAATGCCAAAGATGACGCGACTCGGACCATACTGCTGCAGAAGCTGGCGGACGCCCTCGGGGTCGGTCCACACGACAACGTTCAGGGCAACCCGATACACGCCCTGCTCCAGCAGTAAACGGTAGGCGTCAACCTTCGACCGTCGCGTCACATACTGCACGGGCACGTCCACGGACTTCTGCATCTGAACCACCATGCGGTCATTGACCTCCGATGGCTGCCCCTTCCAGGAGTCGACATCCGTGACGTGCAGGCACTTGGCATTTTCTCGACGCCAGAGCTGCGCCAGCTCCACCGGCTGCTCACTGATCTGTGAGTACAACTCCTCGGTCCCTGGCACACCACGAATGCATCGCAGCGCCTGCCCATTGGCCAGATCGATTGCCGGAATAATGAGGAGCATGTGCGAAACTACGGCGCGCCTGATGATCTGCGTGCGAATGACTGATGACTGATTACGCTGCCGTCTCTCGTCTCTCGTTCCCCGGGCCAAGGCCCGGGGCTATTAAGGACGATCCGTCTCTTGTCTCTTGTTCCCCGGGCCAAGGCCCGGGGCTATTAAGGACGATCCGTCTCTCGTCTCTTGTCTCTTGTCTCTCGTCTCTCGTAACTGGATTCTCGCTTTCGCGGGAATGACGGGTGCTAGCTTCTCAGTCTCGGATCCGTAGCATCGCGCAGTGCGTCGCCGATAAGGTTAAAGGCGCTAACGGTGATGAAGATCATCAGTCCCGGGAAGATCGCCAGCCACCACGAAGCGGTACTGGAGCGGGCTGCCTGCAGTACGCTTCCCCAGGTAACAACCGTGGGAGGAACGCCGAAGCCGAGAAATGAGAGCGCACTCTCGAACAGGATGGCGCTAACGATGCCAAAGGCCGCATAGATCAGCACCGGAGCGATGGCGTTTGGAATGACATGACGGAAGATGACGCGCGGCGTAGAGTAGCCCAGGGCGGTGGCGGCGGCGATGTAATCAAGGTTGCGAACGCGCAGCACCTCGCCACGCATGAAGCGCGCTATCGACGTCCAGCCGGTCAGGCCGATAAGCCCCATGATCAGCCAGAGTGAGCCCTGCTCGACGAGGGCAACGATGGTGATGATGAGAAAGAAGCGTGGAAACGTGATAACGATCTCGATCAGTCGCGAGATCACAATGTCGACCACGCCGCCGAAAAAGCCGGCAATGGCTCCAAGGATGATACCGATCGTCAGCGCGATCGACATGGCGATAAAGCCAATACTGAGCGCATAGCGGCTCCCGTGAATGATCCCTGCTAACACATCTCTTCCGAGTCCATCGGTTCCAAGAAAATGCTTTGACGAGGGGGCTCTATCTTTCAGCGTAACGAGATTCTTGTCTGTGCTGTTCGGAGCAAACGGAACCGGTGGCCACACCGCCCAGTCATACTGCAATGTCTTCCAGTCCGCCGTGGCGAACTCTGCGCCCCATGTGGTGATGCCGAGCGTGACGCCGTATTCGACGAAGACTGGGAAGCGCGTTTCGTTCTTGATTGAGCAGACAATCGGCTTATCGTTGGCAATAACGTCAGCGAAGATGGCTACCACCGCAATGGTGGCAACGATCCAGACGCTGATCATACCGAATGAGCTCTTGCGGAACTGACGCCGGACGAAGGCTCCGTAGCTCTCCCCTTCGGTTGCGGCGGCGTTGGCAGCGGTTTGTGCTGTGGTGAATGTACTCATGACGACTTCTTCCCAAACGAGATGCGCGGATCGACAAGGGCATACAACGAATCCGCAACGAGCATGCCGACAAGCGTCAGCACAGCCGACACGGTGAACACGGCCATGATCATCGGATAGTCTCGGGAGATCAGCGCGCGGAAGGAAAGTTCGCCCATGCCGGGGATCGAGAAGATCGACTCGATGATCACCGAGCCCCCAATCAGATTCGGAATAAGCGCGGCCACGAGCGTGATGAGCGGAATAAGGGCATTGCGCAGTGCATGCCGGTAGATGACCGTACGCTCACTCAGCCCCTTTGCGCGCGCGGTTCGGATATAATCCTGACGGATGACTTCAAGCATCGATGAGCGCATCTGACGCGAGATGAAGGCAAAATCGGCGTATGTGTACACGAGAAGGGGCAAGGCAAGGTGCCACGAATAGTCAGCGAGCTTCTTCCATGCAGACCAGTTCGCACTAAAGGCCGGAGAGCGTAGTCCGCTTGACGGGAAGATGGAGACGAACTCGGGGTTAGCCAGAAACGTCAGGGCAAGCGTGCCGATCCAGAACACGGGTAGCGAGTACATCGCAAACAGAATGAATGTCGTCACCCTATCAGTGGTCGTCCCCGGATGCGTGGAACTGTAGATACCGAGCGGGACGGCGATCGAGTAGGCAATGATGATGGCCAGCAGGTTCATGATCAGCGTCACGGGCACACGCTCGATCATCTTGTCAAACACCGGACGGTTGTCAATGAATGACTTTCCGAAGTCCGGACGTCCGGTAAACGAGGCTACCGACCAGTTTGTACCCTTTTCGGTAAATACCTCGGTCATATCGAAGCACAGCAAGCCCCCTGTCCAGATCATATACTGCTGCCAGATCGGCTTATCCAGGTGCCACTGCTTACGGATGAGTTCAATCGTCTTCTCGTTCAGTGTGCTGCGTCCACCCATGCTCCCATCCGACCCTTGGCCCACCTTTGCAGCGGCCGGATCTCCCGGTGCCAGACGGCTAACGGCGAACGAAATGATCGTGATGATCACGAGTGTTGGCAAGAACAGCGCAATGCGCTTAAGCAGGTATCTCCACATGATGTGCGAAGATACTGCGTGGGGCGCTTGCAGCGGGAAGCCGCTTCGCGGCGGGAAGCCGCTTCGCGGCGGGAAGCCGCTTCGCGGCGGGAAGCCGCTTCGCGGCGGGAAGCTTGCAGCGGGAAGTCTGCGACGGGAAGCCGCTGCGCGGCGGGAAGCTGGCGCGGGAAGCCGCTTCGCGGCGCTTATGGTTGGGTGTCACGTTCCGCGGTCGTTCTTGCACTAGGGCACAAAAAGGGAGACCGAATCATGTCGATACGATCACTTCGCATATATGGGATCGCCACTGATCTTTCTGATGCCGTGTCCAACCTCGTCTGTAACTGGCCGGAGTTCCATAAGAGAACACTCGGCCAACAGATTGTGAGAGCTGCTGATTCGATTTCCAACAACATTGCTGAAGGATACGGACGTGTGGCAATCGGGGAACGACTGCAGCTCTACATGTATGCTGAAGGTTCGACGCAAGAGACTCTGAATTGTCTTGATAGGGCTCTAAACCGCGGCATCATCGACGAGGAGCTACATCGGAAACTGATTCAAAAGTGCAAGCAGCTTTCCATCGGGATCATTGAGCTGGCAAATGCACAAATGGAACGAGAACCAAACTATCAGGGGCCATTCCGAGAGCGAATCGCCAAACGTCGAGCGTGGAGAACAATAACGCCAAAGAACAAATAGCGCTTCCCGTCGCAGACTTCCCACCGCGAAGCGGCTTCCCGTCGCAAGCGTCCCGTCGCAGACTTCCCGCCGCGAAGCGGCTTCCCGCGCCAGCGTCCCGTCGCAGACTTCCCGCCGCGAAGCGGCGCTCTTAGCTCCTGAGTGCGGCGCGGATGAGTTGCTCCGGCGAGTCCACCAGCGATGGGTCGGCTGAGACGGCGGTGGCCACGGAGCGTTCGGCCGCGGTGCGGGCAAAGCCCAGGGCCATCAGTGCGCTGATGGCGTCTTCGGTGGCGCGGGTCGATGGGATGTCGGCCGTTGGGGCTCCTTCCGGCACGATGGCGATGACCTTTTCACGGAGTTCGACCACGAGGCGTTCGGCCGTCTTCTTGCCGATGCCGGGCAGACGTTGCAGGGCAGCCACGTTACCGGTTGCCACAGCCTTTCGAAGGTCTGCAATGGAGGCGGTCGACAAGATGCCCAGCGCAGTTTTGCCACCGATGCCCTGGATCGACGTTAGCAGCGTGAACATAGCACGCTCTGCCGTGCTGGCGAACCCAAAGAGCTGCATGGCATCTTCTCGCACGGCAAGGATCGTGTAGAGAGTCACGCGATCGCCCACATTCGGCACTATATCAGCAGTGGTCAGCGATACGCTGACGGCATAGCCTACACCTTGACAGTCGATGACGACGTCCATAGCGTCTTTGTGGGCAACAAGGCCTGTGAGCTGTGCGATCATAATCACACAATATCGGGAGTCTTTTCATGAGTACCGTCGAAGAAGGACGATGGGCCGAGGACATTGCCGTGCGTCATCTTGAGCAATTGGGCTACGAGATCGTCGAACGCAACTTCTACTTCAAGAAGATCGGTGAGATCGACATTGTCGCCCGATCGGGCAATACCCTTGTTTTTGTGGAAGTGCGTCACCGCACGAGCACTCGCTATGGCTCGCCTGAAGCATCGCTGTCGTTGATCAAGTGCGCCAAGATTCGTCGCTGCGCCGAGGCCTGGCTGGCCCGGCACAAGCAGTCTCGGTCCCCATGCCGATTCGATGTGATCGCCGTTGACACGGCCAAAGGTCAAATGGACGTTCGGCATCACATCAACGCCTTTTAATGTCAGCTCCACTAAGC
>VEQR01000106.1 GCA_018883125.1 Candidatus Kapaibacterium sp. | reverse complement strand
GAATCGCTCGAAGAGCAGATCGTATTTCAGCGGATCGATGTTGGTGATCTTCAGGGCATACGCCACAAGAGATCCAGCCGCCGAGCCCCGTCCAGGGCCTACGCGCACGCCCATGTCGCGTGCCGCACGGATGAAGTCGGCCACAATCAGGAAATACCCTGCGTATCCCATGCGTTTGATGACGCTGAGCTCAAAGGAAATCCGGTCGAGGATCTCACTTGTGAGCATCGTATAGCGTTCCTCAAGCCCCCTCATCGTCAGCTCTTCAAGGTAATCCTCCAGAGTGGTGGCATCACTTTCCGTCGGGATCGGAAATTGTGGCATCTGCAGTGCCGTTGGGATCGTGACGTCAACTTTATCGGCGATCTCCTGTGTTGCCTCGATAGCCTCGGGGAAGTCCTTAAACAGCTCCTTCATCTGCTGCTGCGTCTTGAGGTACATCTCTGGCACACGATACCGCAGGTTCGTCTTGACGTCGAACTGCGATCGATCGAATGATGTGTCCTTGGAGATATGCAAAAGAACATTGTGTGCAACGGCGTGGTCTTTACTTACGTAATGCGCATCGTTTGACACCACGAGCTTGATACCGAGCTCACGTGCAAGCCGCGGAGCAAACTCCATGACGTGTTTGTCTTCCGGAAGACCGTGATCCTGTAGCTCGATATAGAAGTCGTCGCCAAAGATCTCTTTCAGAGCTATAGCGTTGTTCCGCGCAGTTGCCTCGTCACCGGCCAACATCGGTGCATTAATCGGTCCGGCTAGGCAGGCAGAGGTAGCAATCAGTCCCTCGTGATACTGCCTGAGCAGATCCATATCGATACGAGGCTTGTAGTAAAACCCATCCGTGTGACCGATCGTGGTGAGCTTGATAAGATTGCGATAGCCGGTTTCGTTCTTCGCCAGTAGCACAAGATGATAGTAGTTGCGTTTCTTTCCGGCATCGACAACTTTTTCCCGATCGGTGTGGCGCTTTACTGCCAGATATACTTCGCACCCTAGGATCGGCTTGATTCCTGCTTTCTTGGCCTTTTTGTAGAATTCAAAGCACCCGAACATCACTCCGTGGTCGGTGATAGCCAATGCCGTCTGCCCATCCGCCTTGGCGGCTTCTATTAGCTTTTGCGGACTGGCCGCCGCATCCAGCAGTGAAAAGTGCGTGTGGTTGTGAAGATGGACGAAGGACATGAGATGCTGAGTTACTGAATTACTGAGTTACTGAATTACTGAATTACTGAATTACTGAATTACTGAATTACTGAATTACTGAATTACTGAATTACTGAATTACTGAATGACTGAATTACGGAGGTGCTGTGCGGCAGAGAGATTCCTATATCGATTTTAGGAGCCGAGTCGTTTGATCTGGTCATTTAACGTCTGTTCAATCACTCCCTTGGCGGCGGCACCGAAGAGGCTGAGCTCAATGTCGATCGTGACGAGGTGGTCTTCTACCGTAATGGTTCCGTGACCCAACTTCCCGCGGGCGTGTAAAACATTGCCTTCCCAACGGTGTTCGGTCAAAAGCAGGGCCACCTCCGGCCGATTGAGCACCTTGCCGTCGATCAATAGGCGCATTTCTAGAGCGGACTTCGAGGACTCAATGGTCTGATGTATACGTGCCATGGGGACGAATTTACACGCCCGCAGGACGCGGTTGGTCGCCTATTGTCTCAACAATGATCGTTGTGCAAAACAAGTGCCGAAACGTGACATCAAACGCATCACATACCAGCCCGATGGGAGGTCTTTGACATCCAGCTGAATTGGGCCGGAAAGGGGCTGAGGAGCATTTGCCAGCAGAATTGTTCGCCCGAAAAGGTCAACCAACTCGATCAGCGTGCCGCCCTCGCCCCCTTCAGGAATGCGGACGTGCAGAACGTCTCCAACTGACGGATGAGGACTTACATCGATACCGCTGTCGACCGAGCGATCGGTCTCGACGCTCACGGGATCGAATCGGATGGGACGGTTGACCGAGACGTTCTCCGGGTGCATGGCATCACGCTGTCCGCAGGGCAGGAGCTCATTTCGGTAGTACTGCGTCAGCACGTGGTATTCGCCGGTGTTGCACTCGCCCTGGTCGTTGTACACCACCAAATCACCGTCGATGACCACATTGCCACCAAGTTTGTAGTTCTGAACGATGGAGCATCCGCCCAACACAGCTCGCCCCGAAAGGGTGTTGTTTTCGGCCAGACACTGATCGCGGACGGTGGGCGAATCCAGCATAGTGCCACCACGTACCATGGCGTTATCGAGCACTTGCGCAAAACCGCCAATCGTGGCATTCTCCACCACGGCACAGCCGTCGATGCGTGCGAAGCCAGTCACGACCGAGGCGCCGAGGACCATGGCGTTCGGACCGACCCACACCGAGGCGTCGACCTTTGAGCGGTTGTCCACCCAGCCCCCTCCATTGGGATGGTATGTGCCAGGCGCGGTGCGCAACTGCGGGCGAAGCAGATCCGGTCTTTGATATCCCTCGGGTAGTGCGTTGACGAGTCGGATCTCGTATGGATAGTGGAACCTTTTCGGATTGCCATTCCACGTATTGTGCACATCCGGATCGGCATGCATACTGTCGATGGGAGCGCCAAGCACCACCAGAAACAGTCGCTTTTCGTCGGGGTTAAGCTTCAGCTCGATACGCCGACGGTCATCGCGATACATCTGGCCGAAGCGCCCCGGTGTGCCATCTGCTTTCTCCGTGACGAATCCGTATCGCCATCCGGCGTGATCGTTCACCTCGGTGTGACCGATGAAGTCAACCAGGACGGGCTTTGAGGCATCGTCAGGATAAAGTGGTACAACGTTATACCCATAGTCCTGCGGCGCATTGTAGGGGGCGGAGTAGAACCTGCGCGCAGCCGTGTCAATTGCTCGCAATACGTCGAAGGTGCGCTGAGCCCAGATTCGTCCCCAGTCGGCACTCATTCGCACCCGGCGGGATTCTCTCAGATACGCACCCCAATTGTTCTTTGGATAGTCCCATGATGCCGCCCGCCGGGCATATTCATACATGTAGTCATTGAAGTCCGTCTGCGACATGCCATTGAGACGTCGGAGCGTTTGCAGAGGATACTCCAGCGGACGCCACTCGGTCCAGAGCCGACTGACCATATCGAGTCCAAGCGTGGAATGCACATAGAGAAGGAAGTGGTAGCCTTCGTAGTTGAATTTCCAGTCAGGCTCAAGCATCAGGTAGTGGTGTGCATCGATGTCCGAGGTGACAGCCTGCGGATAGATCACATTCCGGACGAAGTTGGCATGCGTCTCGTAAAACAGACCGTCATTATCATAGATGGCCTTCGCACCGCGCGAAGGGTTCTGATTATCGATATGAAACATTGCTTGTAGCGAGTGTGTGAACTCATGGGCGATCACACCACCGTCTCGGGTGGCTGACGGGTGTACCCAAAAGGCACCGATCGAATCATCCACTGCCCAGCCGTTTGCCCATCCTTGTGGACCCTTGCTTCCGTACGTGTTGTACATCACGATGACGTACTTGTAGTGGTTGGCCTTGGAGTTGGGCGCGCGGTTGATCATGCCCATTTCGTCGCACCGGGCATAGATGTACTCCATGGTATCGAGCACCTGCTTGGGATTGAAGCGCAGATCTTCGGCTGTGAACTTCGACGGATCGGTGCCGACTGAGTCGCCCCATACCATGAGAAAATTCGGGCTCTGAGCGGTTTTGTCCCAGCTGAATTGCTGCCCCTCAACAGTGGTTGTATCTCGGATGTAAGCCGGAAGGTAGGCACGCTTCTGCGCGGGTGATTGGCTCTGCACGAACAACATGAGCAAAGCAAGCACAACGGGTCGATGAAATCTATGCATCATGAAAGATATGCAGGTGACTGGTCAATCGGCGGCGACGTTCTCCGGAATGACCTCGGCCTCGAGGGCAGCGTGGAACTCACGACCGTCATCGAGCACAACAATCAGTTTCACAGATTCTCTTTTGTCGGCAGGCAGAGGCAGCCGTTGGTTGACGAAGGGGGCAGACCCGAGGTGCCCGGAAAATGTTTGTGTTCCGGTTGATGATAGTACTCGATATGAGCAGCTCTGGCTCGAGACGTTTTGAAGGGTTACCGTACAGGCTTCTGTGGTGACGTTTGAGACGGAAAACATGGGTGTGCGCTGTAATGATGACGCCATCGTGAATTGTCGTTCACCACCGGTATAGCCGGTCAGTGTTGACATCCACCAAACCGTGTCTGCCGCGGCTCGTAGCAGACAATCCGGGTCATCTCGTCGCAATCGTATCGATGAAAGGAATGCATTCAATGCACTCCGATGATGTGGGTCGAGAGAGTACAAACACAGCAAAGCCGGCGCACATGAGTCATCCGCAAAGGCGTCTGCATAAAACTGTCTCAGATCGTGACAATACACGGAATCGATGTAGGAACTATACGCTGGGTCATCTGTTCTTGGTAAGGGACCCGGAAACGCCTCCGCCGTCTCATTCTCAAACAGGGCGCTCATGTTGAAGGTGTTGAATCGTTTCAAGAAGTAAAGCCCGAACGGCGTAGGGCCAGACCGATAGGGTATCGGTTCAATGAACACGTTTCTCCCGGCATACTCATCTGGCAGTGCAACTCGATGTAGCGCCCTGTCGGGATTCGTACCATAACGCCGAGCGATAGCATCGGCGTAACTCCCCAGCACTCCAACGGAGTCCAAACGGTGCAGGTACTGGCCCGTGGTAGCGTCCACCATCCACAAGGCTACTTCCATTGTGTCGCGAATCATTCCGCGTGTGACGGTCCAACGTACATCGGCCCAACTGCGCTGACCTTCGATATGCAGGCTATGAGGACGTTGAGATTCCAAGCAGGTGTTCACCGCATGCCAAAGACGGTAATACGACAGCGCTGATCCAGCTTTGTAGTGAAACGGTCGGGATCGACCGGATCGTGCCAGATCGAGATCCGCCCCGTGCTCAGCAATACCTTGGCGACGACTTGACGCGCCCTCGGTGCGCCATTCCTGGTCGCTGAGTTCAAGGAAGATCGGCATGGTAGAGGCGTCATCGTGCAGTCGAATCTCGCCATACTGCCATTCGACATATCCTACGTCGAAGTCGTTGACATACGACACGTACCATAGGTGCCGAGCATTCTCCTTGACGATACCCGTTATTAGCTGGGCATGAGCACACACGACGCTGACCAGCAGCCCAGTGAGGACAAGTCTGTTTTTCACGTTTTGGGGATCTGATAGCCGGCGATTACGGGGCCGTGGAGTGAATGTGAAAGTTGATGTCGAAGCCATCCGACGACTGCGGACAAAGGGCTTCGAGCTGCGACCGATATGAATCGATCACATCGGCAACATTGGCGCACATGATCATGCGCTCACGACAGGCATCAACCGCGGCCGTCTCACAATCACCACGCTTATAGTTTCGCGAAACGTACCGGCACACGGGGACGTCACCGCCACATTCGCGCGAGGCGCACGGCTTGCATTCCAACTGGGAAGCTACCGTGTCCGAGCCACCACAAATGATCTGCATGGTAACCTTGCAGACCGGAATCTCACTCTTACAGCGCGAGGAAATGATGGTTTCAACTTGGCCAGTTGAGTCCAATTGGCCTCCCGGTGCAGAGGGATTCGCCCGAACCTTCCAAGCAAAACACTTCCCCGTAACGATCTGCCCCGCATCACGACGCGAGACGGATGCCTCACACGAAACAACTGAGATAAAAAAACTACTTACCAAACAAACCAACGGAACTATCGGAAACCGCACCATTTTCCACGCTCCTTGCTGGGGAAACCCCGTTTGATTGTTGCTGCGTGGACAACTTACACTACGAAGAATGTATCAAACTATCCCATACAATCAGAATTTTGAGACATTTACTTTAGCTCTGTAAATGATCAGATCTATGCCAGTATTTGTCATACAAATACTTACCTGCAACGGTCAGCGAAAGCAGGAGGATGCCGTATGTAGCTGCCTTTAAGTCATTTGCGTAAATACTTGTAGCGATGAAGATATATGACAGTATAAAAAAGATTGCTGATGCAATTACGGGCCTATCAAGACGGGCCTCGGAGCGAAGAAGGAAGAGCGAAGCGGCAGCAGTAGCCATTCCGATACAGTCAAGAAAAATCGTGTAGTTGAGGATATGCTCAAACGACTCTCCGAAGATGACACAGACGATGCTTAGGGCGGCAAAAAGGGACAATGTTGCCACGTTCACACCGTGCCGATTCGACGACGTTGATGCGAGTTTTTTGGATATCACGCCATCTTCAGCCATTGCCATGATGACTCTTGGATTGGACAACATGGCCACATTGATGTACCCGAATACCGAAATCACCAGTGCTCCGGTTACGATCTGGTTGCCGATGGGGCCGAGGAGTCGCTCCATGACGATCGACGCAATGGCTTGGGATCCTGCGAGTCCCTCAAAGCCGATGACCTGAACATACGCCCAGGTTGCGGCCAGGTACACAGCTGTTACACAGATAACGCCCACTAGGATGGCTCTGGAAACCCGCTTGCCGTCAGATGATGCATCACCGCCAAAATTGATCGTTGATTGATATCCACCGTAGGTAAACGCAACGGCTACCAATGCCGAGCCGAATGCTGCCAAGGGGCTTG
>VEQR01000197.1 GCA_018883125.1 Candidatus Kapaibacterium sp. | reverse complement strand
GCTTGAAGCGTAGGGTGACCGCGCTCAACGAGCCCGAGAAAATCCTGAAGAGTAACTCTTCGCTGAGCTTCAGCACCGTAATGAAGAACGGCAGCGCAGACAAGAAGCAGAATGATCCGGCAAACGGGCCTCATCACTTTTCCTCCTTGGCTCCGGACGCAGGTTTTGCTTTCGATGATTTTGTCTCGGCAACCGGGTACTGCGGTGGGAATCCCATGAGCTGACGCCAAAGCTCGTATCCGATGGAAACTTCGTCAAGTAACACCCAGCCGGAAGCATCGGTACCCTGACGGAGGTATCGGTTGCTCGGCCATTGGGCGAATTGCTTACCCTCTGCGGGTACGACGAGAATTCTGAATCGTCCAGTTCCATCGTCCGTAGCGTCCACAACCTTGACGCGCCCATGGAATACACCAACCTGGATATTGCGCCAACCGGAGAACTGAAACGCAGGGAAACCACTGAACTGCAAGGAGACAAGACGTCCCGGTTCAACGAGTGCCGCGTCCATACTTCCAACGTACAACTCAACCGCCCGATCGTCACCAGCCGGGACGATCAAGGCCAATGGAGTGCCTTCCTTGACCATCATGCCTTCGCCGTAGCGTTCAACTCGAACGATGGTGCCGTCGATAGGGGCTATGACAACGCCTGCCCCCTTCCGACCTTCGGCATTGGCTACACGAATGTCCATCTCATGCATGGTCGAATAGGCCTGATTGATAATCCGTTCTTCCTCGGCAGAAAACATTTCGATGTCCTGACGTGCTGCAAGGAGTCCGGCCATTGCCGAGGCTGAGTCGGCAACTGCCTTCTGCAAGGCAAGTTGAGCGGATTCAAGCTCCCGGCGCGCGATGAGATCCTGGCGAAACAGCGTGTCCGCACGATTTGAGCGTATGCGGGCCGTTTCGCTTTCTACCTTGGTGTTGTCATACCGTGCACGAGCTGCCTCGTAACGTTGTTCAGATTGCTTGCGCCTCTGAAGTGCCGATGCGATGGACTGTTCCTGGGCCGCGAATGTTCGATTCCGGAGCAGACGCATGCGCTCGATCATTTCCGAATCCATGAAGTTGACGTTGATGTCGGCAAGCACAACGATCGTGTCGCCCTTCGCTACACGATCCCCTTCTCTGACATACCATCGCATGATACGGCCACTGATTGCGCTCTCGACTGTTTGCGGACGTGACTGAGGCGTAAACGATGTGACTCGTCCGGAACCAACAACGGACTGCTGCCACGGCACGAAGATCAGAAAGAGGACGGTGCCAAGGAGGATGGTGAGCAGCACTGCCGTAAGGCGGCGATGGATTTTCGGGCTGCCCAGGAGGTCCAGTGAGAAGTGCTGTTTGCGTTGCATCGTACTCATTGACGTCCCCCTGTCCACGGTCGACGCACCAGCAATGGCTCGAGATCGGGACGCAGTTGTAGAACTTCATCCAGAGTTCCCGAGCACATGAGTGACCCCGATGATAAGACGTGAACCTTGTCCGTCATGGCGATGATGTCCGTGTCAACCGATACGTTTACGACAGTGCATGAGGTGTTATTCATGAGT
>VEQR01000196.1 GCA_018883125.1 Candidatus Kapaibacterium sp. | reverse complement strand
GTCAGATGTGTATAGAGACAGCATGTGGATCGTGCGGCACTTACGTCACTGCTGGGCCGCGTTCCGGAGAATATCCTCGTTGTGCTTGATGAGGCCTACGTAGAGTATGCCCGCCATCTTCACCCCGACTCCTATCCAAGTGAAGCCGAAACGAGTCGTCAAAATGTTGTGCGTCTGCGGACGTTCTCCAAGGCCTATGGCCTTGCCTCACTGCGCGTCGGCTATGCCGTGGGTCACCCCGATGTGATGCAGTGGCTTATCCGTACGAAACTCCCGTTTGATCCGAATGGCGTCGGCTGCGCTGCCGCCATTGCTGCTCTGGACGACCAGGGCTTTGTTCGCAAGACGGTCGAACTGAATGCTCAATGTCTGTCGATCATGACAGCTGCAGCGGCTGATGCCGGACTGCGTGCTGTTGCCAGCAGCGCCAACTTTGTGATGATCGATCTGTCCTCAAGCGAGGCCGCCACGGCATTCCATCGCAATCTTCTCGAAGGGGGCTTTATCTCTCGCCCCTTGGCCTCTTTCGGCTTACCAACATGCGTGCGCATAAGCACCGGAACACTCGAGCAGACGCAGCGTCTTGCTGAACTCCTACGAAGCGGCATCGGTAATCCGTCAGTCACGTTTTCATCGTCATCTGTTCACCATCCTGCTGTCTGACAATGAGCACCTCCGAAGATTTTCTCCCGCTGAACGGCACAGACCACATTGAGATCTACTGTGGTAACGCCAAGCAGTCATCATTTTTCTACCGCACCGCCTTTGGCTTTCAGCTGGTTGCGTATGCCGGACCGGAAACAGGCCTGCGAGACCGCGCATCGTATGTGCTGCAGCAGGGTAAGATTCGGCTGGTGCTAACAACACCAATGCATCCTGAAAGCCCCATAACCGAGCACATCGCCAAGCATGGCGATGGTGTAAAGGTGCTGGCTCTGTGGGTGGATGATGCCCGTGCGTCGTGGGAAGCAACGACTTCTCGCGGAGCCGTGAGCGTGCAGGAACCAACGGTCCTGACCGACGAATTCGGTGAGGTTGTTGTAGCGAGCATCAAGACCTATGGCGACACGGTCCACACATTTGTCGAGCGCAAAAACTACACCGGCGCGTTCATGCCGGGTTACAAGGCAACTGACGATGGTTACAAGACCGAGCCAATCGGCCTGATGTATGTTGACCATTGCGTTGGCAACGTTGAACTTGGCCAGATGAACTCTTGGGTCAAGTTCTACGAAGATGTTCTCGGATTCAAACTTCTTATCACCTTCGATGACAGCGACATCTCCACCGAGTATTCGGCTCTGATGTCGAAGGTGGTTTCCAACGGTTCCGGTTACGTGAAGTTCCCCATCAACGAACCGGCAGAGGGCAAGAAGAAGAGTCAGATCGAAGAGTACATTGAATTTTACCACGGTGCCGGTGTTCAGCACATCGCCGTTGCCACTGACGACATCCTTCATACGGTCGGCGAGCTACGCCGACGTGGCGTGCAGTTCCTGAACGTGCCAAATACGTATTACGACGATCTCATCGAGCGTGTTGGGACGATCGACGAGAACATCAACGACC
>VEQR01000028.1 GCA_018883125.1 Candidatus Kapaibacterium sp. | reverse complement strand
GGAATCCAGTTCAAGTTGCTGAACACCTCTAAGGGTCCGGCTGTGTGGTCGCCACGTTCACAGAACGACAAAGACCTCTATCCCCTCTTTGCCCAGCACCTTCTTCGTCGGCAAGCGCGGGTAACGATCATCGCCGAGACAGCTGTTGAGATTCTCACTTCTGGTGATCGTGTCCGAGGGATCAAAACCTCCTCGAACGAGGAGATCCTTGCAACGGCTGTTGTGCTGTGTTCTGGTACGTTTCTGAACGGGGTGATGTGGACGGGTGATTCATGTACATCTGGTGGACGGGTTGGAGAACGATCGGCGGAACGGATATCGGATCTTCTTGAAAGCCGTGGGTTGGTAAAGGGACGGCTGAAAACCGGCACACCGCCTCGGGTATCGATGGAATCGATCAACCTACGTGGCCTAGAACCACACAACGGGGATGAGTCCCCTCGCCCCTTTTCAATCCATACCGCTAGGGTGCGAAACCAACTGGCGTGTTATGCTACGTCAACGACAGAGAAGACCCACGATATCCTTCGAGAGGGCTTCGAGCGTTCACCAATGTTTACGGGACGTATCAAAGGGGCTGGTCCCCGATACTGTCCATCGATCGAAGACAAGGTCGATAGGTTTGCTGAAAAAACATCCCACATCATTGTCTTGGAGCCAGAGGGCCTGAATACCAACACGGTATATGTGAATGGTTTCTCAACAAGTTTACCAACGGACATTCAAGAGCGAGGAATGCGCTCTATAGGTGGATTGGAGAATGCGGAGATCCTTCGGCATGGGTATGCTGTGGAATACGACTTCTTCTTCCCCTACCAGTTGACTTTTGGTCTGGAGACGAAGGCTATCAAGGGGCTCTTCTTTGCGGGACAGATCAATGGTACATCAGGATACGAAGAGGCGGCTGCTCAGGGGCTTGTGGCTGGCATCAATGCCGCCCTTTCCGTCAAGGGTGAGGGAACCTTTACCCTTAAGCGATCGGAAGCCTACATAGGGGTGATGATCGATGACCTGGTGAACAAGAATACCGAAGAGCCATACCGGGTCTTCACATCCCTGGCTGAATATCGACTGTTGCTTCGCATCGATACGGCGTATAGTAGACTGTCTGGATATGGACGAGCTATCGGCCTGATCGATGATTCCACGTGGAACCGTATTCAACGGAAAGAGAATCTGGCCAAAAGACTCGACGAACACACGTCGACTGAGAAGATGACACCAGCGTCGGCCAACCCTTACTTGACAGAGGTGGGTGAAGATCCTATCTCTGAGACAACAACTCTTCGAACGTTAGTACGCCGACCTACTGTTTCTCTGTCTTCGATGTTGAATGTCGAACGCAGCGATGTGTCCGTCTATACCGAACACCCGGACGTGGTGCACCGCGTGGACACGGCTATCCGATACGAGGGATACATCGAGAAGCTCCACCGAGACATCGACCGCTTTCGTCAGCAGGAATCGATGATGATTCCAGAGACCTTCAATTACGGGGCTGTACAAAGTCTCTCGACGGAAGGTCGTGAAAAGCTAAGCCGAATTCGTCCGGCCTCACTTGGTCAGGCATCACGGATTCCCGGTGTGTCTGCCTCCGACGTTTCCATTCTTGCCCTGTATCTCCGGTAGTATCGTATCTACCGTACTATCTGGATGTGCTTCGTTGACACAAAACCAGCCCGTTGCAAAAGCAGCACATACGATCCCTGAGGTAGAACAGATGTATCGATAATGGCTCCTGTACCCGTTACAGGGTACATGGCTACCATAGTACCGGAAACACTGAATACCATGATGCGGGACAGCTCTGTTGAGCCGCCGATGTAGAGGTGGTCCGAAGCTGGGTTAGGAGCAACATAAATATCGTTAGGTTCAAAAGACGAGATGGTTGATGCTTCGTCAATGGTGATGTTCTGATCTGTCGCATCTTCCACCACCGAACCGTTCTGACGAACACGGATGCTGTATCCGGAACCGACAGGTACGGATTGAGGAACAGCCCAAAGGAACCCGCGGGCCGACGCTTGCACATTCTCTGCTACAACGATGGTTTCATTCTTTACGAGTTCAATGCGAACGGTGCCTGATAGGTTCGTTCTCCAAGAAATGGGATACGAACGGCCACGATTCCAATTCTGCTGAACGCGTGACGAATCGATTGCGATGAAGGGGGCTCGCACGACAAAAGTGGCGGAATCGGCGTCACGAGAAACGCGCCGGAGATCTGGGTTGCTTGGTGCGTACACAGACCGAGCATTCCAGTGATACGTTCCGTACGCAAGTGTGTCTGCAGGGGTGATTCGGTCCTGAGTCGTTTCAACATCAGTCCTTCCCGATGACCTTGGAACGCTAAAGGTAAGATGGGTGTGCGTTCCTTGTGGAGACACCACAAACGTTGGAGTGGAGCTGACTTCTTCACCATTAACAGGTGAGAGAAGACGCGGTGTTTCGAGAGTGTCTGTGTCTCCGATGAGGGGCGAACCAAAACAGAACTCTCCAACTTCCGAAGTATCTATAACGAGTTCTCTTGTGTTTGGGTTGTAGCGGGTCGGTAATGGATAGAACTTTCCCGAGCCGATGACCGGACGATAGTAGACGATGGTGTTTGTAGGATCGGAAACGCCAAACAGATCGGCTTTGAAGCGAAACTCTGCACCATGCTTTTCCATTCCCTCTTGAATAATCGTCATCCTACTCTTGTAGATCGTTCGGGGAGGAAGCACGGAGGAAGCGTTCTTGTCTTTGGTTGTGACGAATCGAGGATTTTCGGGTGACCACAGAAACCGACGCGCTGTGGTGGTGTTGTAGAAGAACGAGATCAGGGTGTGATAGGTGATGGTCACACCAACCGTATCCTTTCCACGGGTGTAGGTGTACGAGTTCGTCGGAAGTATCTCATCTATCAGCACGTCAGCGGCATAGCGTCCAGCCGGAACTTGAACACGTTCGGCTTTGTAGGGTATCATTGAATTCGGCAACTCCGCCTCAAACACCGTTTCACCACTCGAGGTCACCTCTGTGAGTAGAGTGCGGTTGTTGGATACTGCCGAGCCCCAAGAGATGAGTTTGCTACCATTGGTTAGGGTCTGACACGACCCCTGAGAAACGGAAAAGAGATCTGTCGATGGACGATAATGCCACACAAGTCGGCAGGTTTTCTTCGCCTCATCCAGTTCATATTCAACAGCACGTGACCATTGAGGGGTGCGGAGATTACCGTTATCGAACAGCGTGATATTACCATTCGCAATACGGCGCACATCATGCTGATACGAGAACTCGGCCGGTTGTGACGGGGCTACCGTGTTCTCAATCGTGAACTGATTCAGCTTTCCTCCAAGGATCCAAAGAACCTTGCCCGATGACCGATCGAGCTTCGCAACCAACGAGGCATTCCGTGCGCTGATGAGAATGTTTCCGTCTGTATCAACATCGATCGAATTGATATGGAAGTACCGTACGAAAGGGGCTTTCAGATCCTCGTACGACGCGGTAACGGGGAAGTGATCAAGCGATTTCCATTGGAAAAGAACCTGTCCATCTATGTCGATCTCCTGAAGAACAGACTGTTGAACAACCGCAGCGGGATGAGCTCCTTCGCCCGCAATTGCCCTCATATCCATGGTCAGATTTTCATGAGCGATAACAAGTCTGTTTCCATTCGGTAGAACCACAAACCCATCCATCGCAAGCGCATAGTTTCTGGGTGCTAGGGGTATGGAGTCCAGGGTTTTCAACGTCGTATCGGTGATGTAGATCACCGACGATCCTGGCGATTCCGGTGTATTGGGTCTGTTGAGGGTGTATCCTAGACGTCCATCGGGAAGGATACGGAAATCGTAGGCGTACTGTTTGAGAAGTTTCGATGCGACCGCCTTACCATCATTGCCGACCACCATCAGGGAAGGGGCAAACGGTGGTGTAGGGATGCGGTTGTTGGGTGCGATATAGATCAAACCGGATGTTGGGGATGTAGATGAACGAATCGTCACCGGAGGTACGATCTGTCCAATCACCGGCAATGCAGCAGCAAACAGGAGAATAAAGCTGTATCTCACCGTCATCATGGTTTTCATGGTGTTGAAATGAGTGTTGGATTGTACGTGCTGTAAATTTGCTTCATGATCGACATCAAACTACTCCGCGAGCAACCTGAAGTTGTTCAACAGAATTGCCACAACAAAAACGACAACAGTGATATCACTCGTGTTGTGGAACTCGACCGTCACCGTCGGACCATCATTCAGACGGTTGAAGACCTCAAAAATACCCGTAACGTGGTATCAAACGAGATTTCAGCCCTCAAGAAACAAGGTCTGGATGCCACGGAAAAGATTACCGCAATGCGGGATGTGGGTGACCGGATAAAAGGGTACGATGAGGAGCTTCGTTCCGTGGAACAGGAGATCGAGCGTATCATGCTGCTGATCCCAAACATCGCACACCACACCGTACCTATCGGAAAGAGTGCCGAAGACAACGTTGAGGTCCGGCGTGTAGGAGAATGCGGTGAACGTGGAAGCCGGGTGGATCACATTGAGATATCAACTCGACTGGGGATCCTTGATTTTGAGCGCGGGGCGAAGGTCACCGGTTCAGGATTCGGGTTCTACGTGGGGAAAGGGGCTCGCCTGGAACGCGCTTTGATCAACTTCTTCCTCGACACCAACACGAACGAGTCGGGATATACAGAGATGATCCCACCTTTCGTGGTAAACGCGGATTCATGTCGGGGAACAGGACAGCTGCCAAAGAGTCAGGAGGATATGTACCATGCGGAGAGAGACGATCTCTATCTGATACCTACTGCAGAGGTACCGATCACGAACTACCATCGTGATGAGATACTTCCAACGCCCTCACTACCGATACATTATGCGGGATACTCGGCCTGTTTCAGACGAGAGGCTGGTAGTCACGGGAAGGACACCCGAGGGTTTCTTCGTGTTCACCAGTTCAACAAGGTTGAGCTGGTCAAGTTTGTCCGACCTGAGACATCCTATGATGAACTCGAGTCACTTGTCGGGAACGTCGAAACACTACTCCAGCGCCTCGGACTTACCTATCGGGTTCTATTACTCTGCACAGGCGACATGACGTTTGGTGGATCCAAGACGTATGATCTCGAAGTGTGGTCACCCGTCGAACAGAAGTGGCTCGAAGTAAGCTCATGCACGAACTTCGAATCCTTCCAGGCCCGCCGAGCCAATATCCGGTATCGGGTTGAAGAGACAGGAAAGCTGGATTTCGTTCATACCCTAAACGGAAGCGGTTTGGCAACATCACGGATCATGGTTGCCCTGCTTGAACACTATCAGACCGAAGATGGTCGTGTTGTTCTTCCCGAATGCTTGCGACCATACTGTGGTTTCGCAGAGATCTGACGGACAAACATCACCAACGAGAATCAATTCTCCAACCAGCCCCCTCACACAATACATACTATCTATAGTTCTTTCTTCTGAAGAAGGAGAAAAGACTAGATGGATATAATACCCTGTGGACAACGTGGATAGAAAAAACTTGATTCACCCTCTATCCCTTATCCCATCGAAGAATTCATCAACCGAACACTAGCTCAACAACCTCTCTTTCTCGTGGACAACACAATTCACAACAAGGTGAGGAACAGGACAACTCAAGGAGAGAGATTGTTTGTCTTCCACACAACGGTGGACGAAACAAAACCTTTCCGAAGATTTCCCACGGCAAAAACACACAACTGTTGAAACCTTCTAGAACACATTCGTTTGCAAAAACCGAATCCTTGTAAGTCCAAGAGGAACGCGAATCCACACCCTGTGAATTGTGGAATGTGTGTGGATGAATCTGTGAAGAGCTTTTCTTCCTACACCTTTTGCTCGATGTAGGCCATACACAGATCAACAGTGGCCATGATTCCCTCCACGTGGGTTCTTTCCATTCCATGGGAGGCCGCTACTCCAGGCCCGATCAACCCCACCCGCATATCGGCACCAGCACGCAGGGCAGCAGTTCCATCGGAGCTGTAGAACGGATACACGTCTATAGCATGCGGAATGTTTCGTTCCTCGGCCAAGCTGACAAGTTCTGACCGGAGGTGGTAGTCGTATGGTCCGCCCGAGTCCTTAGCACAGATCGAACAAAGGTGCTCTTTTCCATCAAGTGCATCGCCAACTACACCCATATCGATCACGATGAGATCGTCAATCGTTGGCGAAAGTGGTGGTGCTCCCCCATGACCAACTTCTTCATACGTCGAGAAGAATAGTTCCACGGGAAGGGGGCTCTTCATTTCCGACGCACGTTGAGCTATCTCAAACAGCACGGCACAACCGGCCTTGTTATCAAGAAAGTGACTCTTGATATATCCATTTGGGAGGTGTTGATACTTGGTATCGAACGCTATGACGTCGCCGGTACGAATGCCAAGCGCCCGCACATCTGCGACTGACGAAACGCGTTCATCTATCCGAATGTGCATGTTGGTGGTGCTTCGTTCCTTCGTCGCAGCCTGATTGTTCGCGTGTGTCGAAGGATCGTTCAGGAGCAGTGTGCCGAAAACCACACGATTATCCAACGTGTGGATACGCACATAGCCCCCTTCGAAACTCGGGAGCAGGGGTCCACCCAACAGAGAGAACCTCAGCGTTCCATTAGCGTTGATACCCGACACAATAGCCCCAAGGGTATCTGTATGTGCTGCAAACGCAATCCGGGGTTTATCACCGAGGGCACATCGGATTGCCCCCTTCTTTGTTCGAACAGGAGCAAAACCTAGACTACGAAGAATCTCCTCGATGAAATCGGTCGCATGATGAGTGTATCCCGTTGGCGAGTCGATGGAAATGAGTCGTTCGAGGAGTTCAATCGTGTTCATAGGCGTAGGTTTGTAGTGAACCACAAACTTACCACGAGCTATGGCACAGATTCATCCCTATGAAACAACGTTGGGCAACGGACTTCGCGTTGTTGTCTGCCCAGATCATTCAGCACCAGTAGCTAATGTAACGGTGATGTATCGCGTTGGGTCGCATGACGAGCACCGCGGCAAGACGGGGCTAGCCCATCTGTTTGAGCATCTGATGTTTGATAACGCTGCACCCGAGAACGATAAGCAGTACGATGTGTTCTGTACCAAGGCAGGGGGCTCGAACAACGCCTACACAACATTCGACTACACCACCTACTACATAGATCTGCCCTCTCACAATATCGAAATGGGGTTCTGGCTTGAGTCCGAGCGGATGCGGTCGTTCCGGATCACACAGCATGCGCTGCAGACGCAACGCTCGGTAGTTGTGGAGGAGATCAACCAAAATGTGAACAACCAACCCTACGGCATCTGGCGTCGCGCCATGCAGGAAGAATCGTTCACTGCAGAGTCGTCCTATTCCTGGGATGTGTACGGATATGAATCCGATGTATCTGGGGTGACCATTGAGGATGCCCGTTCATTTTTTGAGTCGTATTACCGTCCCTCTAATGCTGTTCTCTGTGCAGCTGGTGATATCACCCCGGAACGGGCCGTGGAGCTTGCACAGCGCTATTTTGGCGACATTCCGAGTCCAGCTGAAGCCATTCATCGTAATCACTTCGATGCATCAACAAAGCGTCGCGGGTCAGCCCGGGTTGTCCATGACAACGTCCCCATGACCGCACTGTTCCTTGGGATCCACGTTCCCGGATTTATCCAGAGCGAACTTCTAGATGTTGAGATCGCCTCATCGATCATCGGAACAGGAACAAGTTCCCTTCTCTACCGTTCTCTTGTTTCGGAACGGCGCATTGCTTCGGTTGCTGGGGCATTTATCGACCGTCGTGCCAATGCATCTATCCTGACTATCTATGCGTATGCGGCCAACCCTGCGGTGACCGGAGATCAGCTGACGGCTGCCGTTCTGGAAACTCTTCGCACGGCGGAAATCACGCAACATCACGTTGATGCGGCTGTGAACAAGCTACGCACAAGTCATGCCGGAGAGCTCCAAAAGGCCAATGGAGTGGCGGATTCGGTTGCGTGGACAACACTCTTCTGGAACGATCCACTCCGAATGAACACGATTCTTGATGATTATCGCAAGGTCACCCTTGACCAGGTATTGGCCATTCGAGATCTAATCTGTGCTGATGATGAGTGTATTCGGCTGGATGTTAATCCACACCCTTCAAACTGACCGAAGTCTTCGGGCAGCTTCCCTTAGCGTCTCGTCGCTTTTCGCGAAACACACTCGAAGCACCATATCCGGCGTGGCGGAAGATTCACGATAAAACGGCGAAAGCGGTATGCACGCAACACCGTTTTCACGGACAAGTCGTTGCGCAAAATCGACATCATGTTCGGCGGAGATACTCTCGTACCCTATCAACTGAAAGTACGAACCTGTGCACGGACGAATTGACCATTTTGAACCGGACATCAATTCCCGGAACAGATTGCGCTTATTGACGAAGAACTCCGAGAGTCGAGCGTAATTGGAGGGTTCGGACATATAGGTTGCCAAAGCATGCTGAGCCGGCGCGTTGACGCTGAATGAGATGAATTGATGCGCCTTGCGGAACTCACGAGTCAGCAACTCTGAGGCAACGCAAACGCCCACCTTCCACCCAGTGATGTGAAACGTCTTGCCGAAAGACGAAATCACAAAACATCGATCGCGCAGGCTACTATGCATAAGCGGACTGACGTGTTGGACACCATCAAACGTGATCAACTCATACACTTCGTCACTGATCACGAGGATGTTGTGTCTTTCGCAGATCTCGGCCAGTTCATTGATGTCGGACGATGTTAGAGTACTGCCACACGGATTGTGCGGGGTATTGATGATGATGACCCGCGTCTTTGGAGTTATTGCTTCGCGGACCTGATCCCAATCGGGTGTATATGAAGGGGTCTGCAAAGGAAGAGGGACCACTACGCCCCCTATCATCTCTACAGACGGCCCGTAGGAATCGTAGCACGGCTCGAAGACGATTACCTCATCCGCAGGTCTAATCACAGCGGCAAGAGCCGAAAAGATCGCTGCAGTCCCACCCGGAGTAATTGTTACTTCGAGTTCGGGGTCTACGCGGCAGCCATGTATGCCTTCGTACTTCTCTGAAACACGCAGCCGAAGGGCACTGACACCTGGCATCGGTGCGTACTGATTCCAACCATCTCGTGATGCCTGTTCGAGAAGGTCAGTCAACAACGGATCAATCGGATAATCCGGAAACCCCTGTGAAACGTTAACAGCCCCTGCTTTTTGGGCAAGGGCTGTCATAACAGAAAAGATTGTTGTTCCTACCGATGGAAGCTTCGACTCAAACATGCGTCAATCCGCATCCTCGGTTGCGTCTTCTTCTTCTTCTTCAAAGATCAGCTTAACGCGCTTGGCAACTTCTTCGCCTTCCCGGTTGTATCCGATCACAAAATCAACGGGGTCGCCTTCGCGCAGGTCCACAAAGTCTGCGTTGAGTATATCGGATGAATGGAAGAAGAGATTGTTCGGTGGATACTTGATGAAGCCATAACCATTCTTCAAGGCCAGAACATAGGACTCGAACCGTTCGGCGTCATCGTCCTCTTCTACATCAATACGAGGCGCACGGCCCTCGGAAAGTTCCTGGAACTCCCGCGGATCGCGCGGTGGACGTGGCTGGGCGTCATCACGACGAACGAACAAATTCTGGATAAGCTCGTTGTCTTGAGACTGACGACTCTCAATCAGGGAGTGCATCTGAATCGGGTAGGTAACTTCTTCGAGGAGCTCCTGCGATGTGCGTGTGACAACATGTTTTCCTTCGTTGTCAACAAACTCGAAGTCCCACGAAAGCACCATTACACGTGCGCCAAGGTTGTTGATCTTTCTCACAAGGGGCACATAGTTCCCATCAGATGTGATCATCACAACAACGTCGAACTTCTTCAGCAGGGTCAGTTCATAGGCCTCGAGAGCCATCCACACGTCGATACCCTTCTCCTCGCGACGTCCGCCGCTGTGACGAAGGGGCAAGTAGTGCGTGATAACCCCTTCCCACATCAAGATGTCCTCGAACACGCGGTCGTAATAAAGGAGATTTCCACGCTGTTGAGCTTCGTTGGCAGAAATGCGCCCACGAAAGAAGTGACTATCGACGATCTGCGTGAGATGCACCTCGGTATTCTCTTCGCTGGCGATGCGATGACGAATAAAGTCGTGCAGTCCGCGCAGACTTATCCGGCTATTTCGTGCGTGATTAAAAGCGTAGTAGTTGCTGACGTGAAGGAAATAATTGCCATCATAGAAAATGGCAACCCTCGTCAGCTTCGTGTGGCTGTGGGAGCTCATGGTGGTACAGGTTGTGATATATGGTGATTGTCTGTCTGACAAATCGTGTCATAGTAAAACAGAAGCGAAGCCCTAGAATTTCGCTCCTGCGGTTTTCAATATGCGAATAATTGTGGTTCGTCGATTGATCTGTGCATAGGTAAGTGCACTCAATCCGGTATGATCCACAAGGTTGAGGTCCGGTTTATACCTGAGGAGAATCCGAAGCATCTCATCTTCTCCGATCACAGAAAGGAGCATTAGCGGAGTGCGACCGCGATAATCCCGTGAGTTTACATTCGCCCCTTTGTCAAGAAGCTCCTCAAGAGTTCCCAACTGCCGGTTGCCACACGCAAGCATTAGCGGTGTGTTGCCGTCTCGATCCTGCAGATCGATAAACGCCCTGGCTTCGCAGAGATGGGTGGCTACGTTTGTGCTTCCTTGGCGTGCGGCAACGTGCAACGGTGAACGACCGGAGTTATCAAGGGTGTTTGGATCCGCGCCAGCCGCAATAAGAACTGGGCTGCACGATGAACGGTCGTGAAATGCGGCAGCATGGAGAGCCGTCATTCCCCCGTTGGCCCGGATATTCGGATTGGCGCGATACGAAACGAGCAGTTCTACCATTGCACTGTCATTGGCAAGCGTAGCAAGGATGAGTGGTGTAATACCACGCTCGTCCTGCTCGTTGATGCGCGCAGTGGATTTGCGGAGGATCTTCCGAACGCTTTCGATCTTTCCCGTTTGGACGGTCTCAAGAACGGATTGAGCTCTCACCGAGGGTGAGAGTAGCAAGAGCAGCGAGAGCAGAACAGCCCAACAGCAGAAGAGTCGCACCGGTTAAAAACCCTGCTTCTGGAGGAAGATACCTTTGTCGACCTTGGCGAAGAAGTCTTGGTAGAACTTCGGATCCTTGATGACGTACACCTCAACCGGATTACCGGTATTGTCGAGAGTCTTGGCCTGGAAGTTTGCACGAACCCTACTTCGGCGGCCCTGCTCGGTAACGTTGATGCTTACCTCGATCTGCTTGAATTTGTTGTACCTGACGTCCTGCTGCTGGGTCCGCGGACTTTGGTTGCCCCTTCCCGAGAGAAGTGCGGAGAACGCTTCCGTCCAGTACGAGTCACTCGCAGTGGGCTGACCACTGAGTTGGATCTCTTTCGTTGCGGTCAGAAGTCCAAGATCAACAACAGCATTCTTCACCACGAAACCGTCATCCTGGAGAACATTGAGCATGGCCTTCATCACCAGTTTAACGTCATTCGTATCGAACTCACGGGTCTGAAACTCCCGCGTTTGCAGTTGCGTCTCGGGCTGTTGCAGTCTGGGGGGACGATTGATGATGGTGCACGACGCAAGCAAAATCGCACCTGCGAGCGCTGGAAGTCCGACGCGGAACATGGTCGCTCGCATGGTTAGAACTTACTCTGGTGATAGTTGAAGTTCATCACCTTTCCGTCTTTATCGAAGGTGATGACCACAGTCAGCGTGCGCTGTGTGGTGGCGGCGGCACCGCTTTGGTTGGAGATACCACCAAGGATAAGGAAGATGGCGTTCTGACTCTGTGAGTACGAGGCTTCTGTTGCGATCTTATCATATACCCACACTTCCCGTCCGTCGTCCTCTGTCCGTGTGATGTTCGGCGAACCTAGTGCGGTTGCTACCTCAGCAACGCCCATACCTTTCTTGATCTCGCGTCGGACGATACCTGCGGTCAGTTCGCGTTCGCGCGTTGAATGCAGATCGTTTCGATTATCCTGAACCGTGCGGCAGGCCGGGGACAGGCTGACGATGGCCACCAGAATGGCAAGGGCTAAACCTGAGCGATACATCATGTTGATCTCCTTGATTCCGGAGGAATCTAAAGTTGAAAAGTTATGCCGAGTCGGAAGGTCAATACGCTGGGTCTGAAAACCTTTCGGCCTCGGATCTCATAATCCAGAGAGGTGTCGTCCCGTAGATCTGCGTACGATACTTCGAGCGAACTGCCCGTGATATAACGAAAACGCACATCGATTAATGTTCGCTGTAGGGTGTTTGGAAGGGTGATAACATCCGCAACTTTAAATGCTGCACCAAGGCCAATGCCATAATTCCAGTTAAAGTCTCCGCTTCCCTCTGAATTCGATGTTGTGTCGGAATCGATGATAGTGCGAACAGTAACATCCGATGAGTGGATATTGACACCCGCAACAAACTCCGCGTAGGGGTAAACCCAGTTGTCGAGACTTGGTTGAAACCGAACCGTTCCCATGATCGGAATGACAAAGTTCGAGGTGTTTACTTGGTAGGTGCGTCTGGATGTCGGCGATATACTCCGATCATTCGACGGAAACCACATCACTCCGATCTCCCCTCCGATAAATAGAGGCATGGGATCGAAGTATTTCCCAAGTTCAACACCAAAACCATACGCCGTACCGGGTGCTTTCAAGTCCCGATATGCCTGCTGGAGCTCGCTCTGGGAAACACCTTGTAAGTATGATATCGTCCACTGCATCGCCAGCGGCTGATCTTTGATTCGGGCGATGGTTGCCTCATCAACATCATCACCAGCCGATTGCGAAATCGGCATCGGTGCGTCGCCGGCGATCTGAGCGGGAAGAAGCCGTACACCGATGATGAGGAATGTCGCAAGAAACACAAAGCGCATAACGCGAAGTTACCATCGAATAAACTGTGCGCTGCAACCAGATGGTAACTCGGATGATCACCAAACAACAACGAAGTTCGCCCACGTTGATTTCGGGGGGAAACAACGATATGGTGAACACATCACGACGCTCCTTTGTGCAGGCCGCCATCATGGCTTCGGGTGCTATTGTGGCAGGGGGCTTTCCCTTGCAATTCGAAACGCCAACCACCCGTGAGGCGGTGCATCGTTTGCCGAGGCTTGACCTAGCAGATCAGTGTGCCGTATGGGCCTGCTGGGTTGGACAATCCACCGTGCTTGTCAAGGTGGGGGCCACGTGGATCCTTACCGACCCGGTGTTCTCGGATGTTGTTGGGCTGAACATTTTGGGATTGAGGATCGGTCCGCGCCGCATTACGCCCCCTGCCCTCACGGTTGACGAGCTTCCTCGTCCGGACGTTGTGTTGCTGTCCCATGCACACATGGATCATCTGGACCTCCCCTCTCTGGATATGCTGACACATCGGTGGCCCGGTCAGATCGAAGTCTTAACGCCTACCAACACATCGGACCTTCTCGTGGATTTTCCATGGAAAAGCATCAACGAGATCGACTGGAATGAGACAACATCAGTCAACGGTATAGGGATCAAAGCCCTCGAAGTTGCACACAACGGATGGCGAATCCCCGGTGAACCATGCCGATCGCTTGGGAACAGGCGCCTTGGTAGAAGCTATAACGGCTATCTGATCGACTGTAATGGGGCTCGCGTGGTGTTTGGTGGCGATACCGCCTACACCAATACCTTTGGTAGGATCATCGGTGGCGTAGAACTGGCGATCATGCCAATCGGCTCCTACCAAGGGTATGAGAAGTTCCATTGCACACCGGAGCAGGCTCTGGAAATGTCGGCCATGATGCAGGCACGTTCGATGATGCCGATACACCATCTGACGTTCAAACAGAGCTCCGAGCCGATCTCTGAGCCGATCAAACGACTCCAACAGCGGTCGAAAGAGTATGAGATGGTACTTGCCGCCCGAATGCCCGGAAGCACGTACTCGATGCTTGGGTGAATCCACACCCTGTGGGTATCGTGGGAAAACCACTATGTTGGTGATCTACCATGGACTCACTGTTTCCCGATGAAGCGTCTGCTTCGCCCCTTACCGAGCGGCACCGTCCACTCTCTGAGCGAATCCGTCCGCTATCCCTAGACGATGTTGCCGGACAGGAGCATTTGCTTGGGAAGGGGGCTCCCCTTCGCAGTTTCGTCGAACGCGGAGACCTCCCCTCGATCATCCTCTGGGGTCCACCCGGTACCGGTAAGACCACACTGGCCGGCATTCTGGCAGCGGCCATTAACGCCAATTTCGAGCGTCTTTCGGCGGTGGATTCCGGTGTGAAGGATCTGCGCGAAGCTCTTCGTAGGGCCGAGATACAACTATCCAAAGGCCGTCGCACCATCATCTTCATTGATGAGATCCATCGGTTCACCAAGTCTCAGCAGGACGCGCTTCTCCACGCCGTAGAGGGTGGAGTTGTTACACTCATCGGAGCAACAACAGAGAATCCATCGTTCGAGGTTAACTCCGCACTGCTCTCACGGTGTCACGTCTATGTGCTCAAGGCTCTGCCCGATGATCAGATCGTTCGTATCGTCGAGCGTGCAGTTGATGACTATCGTCGGTCGGGAGCTGACATCATCATCGAGGATATGCCAGCACTACTTCGTGCGTCAGGGGGCGACGCGCGCAAAGCCCTGAATGCCATTGAAGCTTCGGTGATGATGCGTCCATCTGCCGATGGACCGATCACCATCACAGCTGCTTTGCTGTCGCAAGCAACCCAGCGGACAGTGCTCCGGTACGACAAGCACGGTGATAATCATTACGACACCGTGTCGGCCTTCATCAAGTCAATGCGTGGCAGTGACCCGGATGCGGCACTCCTGTATCTGGCGGTGATGATCGAGGCGGGAGAGGATCCCAAATTCATCGCTCGACGCATGATCATCTTCGCCAGTGAAGACGTTGGAAATGCTGATCCACACGCGCTATCTGTGGCTCTGAGCGTTTTTCAGGCGATCGAACGTATCGGAATGCCGGAGGGACGGATCATTCTGGCTCAGGGTGTTACCTATCTCGCAACAGCACCCAAGTCGAATGCGTCCTATCTGGCTGTTGATCTCGCCCTGGCGGCCATACGACAGGGTCCGCCGGTGGCAATTCCACCGCATCTGCGCAATGCTCCAACCCGTCTCATGAAGGACCAGGGCTTTGGCCACGGGTATGAATATCCGCACGATCATCCCGAACATTTTGTTCGAACCTCATACTACCCGGAAGGGTATGATGAAATTCCCCTCTACCGTCCGACTGATCAGGGGGCTGAACACGAAATCCGGGAGCGACATCTTCGCCGCTGGCCGGATAGAGATCAGAAGTAATTACTTCTTGGGTTGCGCGGCTTTCAGAGCAGCAGCTTTCTTAGCAGCAGCCTTCCTTGCTCGACGTTCGTTGTAGTCGATCGTTTCAAGCAGTTTCACGTGCGGACGTATTACCCCTCGCTCGCGCAGGACGCTGTCGGCGGTCAGGTATCGTTTGTAATTCCGCAGAGAGCCACGGCTGTCCTTCGGAACCTGAGAGATTGGTATCAGTGCTTCTTCGACTGCAAGCGGATCGTTCGGCAAATCAAGTCGTACCAGAGAATTGGAGGTCAGCTCAAGCCACGGACCGCCCCTTCTCCGAGAAAAATCAAAAATGTCGATGATGATGACCGGCGTTCCGGACATAGGTATGTAGACGTGACGCACCGTATCCTTCCGCGCTACGCGTACCCATTTGAATAGCCATTCGGCATCTTCGATGAACTGACGCACGCATGAATGCGACACCGGACGTCCAGGCATATCGAACTGGTGGAATGCACTTCCTGCCTGCAGGTGAAAGTTGACCGTGAATGGTAGCTTCCACTCATCATTCAGTGAACTGATGCGAAGGCGCTGTCGCCAGTACACCGCATAGCGTCCGGGGAACGACGGTTTGCGTTCTTCGCCGGAGTTGCATGCGGCAAAGCGCACAAGCTCGCCGTACTCATAACAGGCGTAAGCCTGCCACGCATTGCTGACCAGGATGATCTTCGGAATGGTATCGCCCCCTGCCCAATACTGCGGAAACACCGAGTAGGCCCGCAGATCCGTCACGATCGTGTCCGGCATTACGAGGGTATCGCCAACGCGCACATACTGCAGATCTTTCCTATTGAGCAGCCGCATAACGCGATATGCAGGCACAGACTCACCGGTCTTGGCACAGACATGTCGGATACTGTCAAGCACACTCTTTGAACGTATTGGCACACGGTAGTAAGAGATCGGCGCAAATCGGCGTTCAATACTGTCTCGACGTTGTTGTTTACGCTGCTCTTCGCTGAAGGTGTCACCATCGTCAACCGACATGGCGATCTGCCCCGCTCCGGTCCGCTGACCGTCGGTATAGATGAAGAGCATTGTTGAAAGGAAGATGATCCCGGAAACACCGAGGACCACCGAAGGGAGGATCCGACGTCGCGACATATGAACACGAAAAGTTCAGGCAGGGACAAAACTCGCTAGATTCGTCCACCGAAATGAAGCCCAACCTGATACTCGCAAGCATAATCTGTGCCATGCTTATCGGCTGTAGCGCCGAAAAGCCAGTCGAAGAGCGTTCGGGGCCCCCCCCTTCACCCCCATCGGCACCCGGTGCGCGCCGGTACGGTTTCCGCGTTCTGGAGACTCTACCGCATGACGTGGGTGCTTTCACACAGGGACTGGTTGTTGATAAGGGGGCTTTTCTCGAGAGCACCGGACAGTATGGATTTTCCAGTATCCGGCGTGTAGCGATTCAAACCGGTAAGGTTCAACAGAAGCAATCCATCGACGCGCGATACTTCGGCGAAGGGATCGCTCTGCTGAAGGGGCGTGTGTACATGCTCACTTGGCTGAATCAGCAAGGTTTCATTTTCGATGCCAAAACGCTGAAGCAGCAGGGCACGTTCACGTATACCGGTGAGGGATGGGGCCTTACAACTGATGGGGTCAGTCTTTACATGAGCAATGGCACAAGCACCATTACGGTTCACGATCCGGAGGGCTTCCGTCGCACACGCTCGATCGACGTGACGCTCGATGGCAGTCCTGTGGGTAATCTGAACGAACTCGAATGGATCCAAGGCGAGATCTGGGCCAATGTTTGGCAGACGGAAACGATCGTCCGAATCGATCCTGCAACGGGCCGTGTTACGGGTGTGATCGACATGACGGGCATCCTGCCTCAGGAGGCGAGAACGCCCACAACAGATGTGATGAATGGTATTGCTGTTGACCCCGTGAGCAACCACATCTATGTTACCGGCAAGCACTGGCCATCAATTTTTCGAATCGAAGTTTTATAGCGTCACGTTTTTCGCGAAAAACGTACAACACCCGATAGATGCACCACAGAGGTGCACATAAATCCCCATTCATCTATCGGAGGTTGTTATGTGGTATGTATCTGTTGTTGCGGCGCTGGTTCTTTGTGTCAGCAATGTGTGGGCTCAACCGGAGGGTGTAACGACATCCCCGTTTGACGGTCAGAGTGATGTTTCAACGTCAGCCTGTGTGAGAGTGCGAGCCCCCTCACCAATTTTCCCCTCTTCCATTTCCGGTCGTTTGCCCGCAGCGTCTTCGTCCGGACATAAAATGGAGCCGACTGTTCTGGTTGTGCGTCGATCGGTTATCGAAACGACGGATCGAAAGGACTGGGCTCGCCGAAGTGTGGTCGGAGCAGTTTCGTTTGTCGATGAGCGAACCATCGAATGGAAGCCCCGGAGGTTAATGCCGGGAACAACCTACCATTGCGTTGTTCAAGGACTGATGACGCAATCAGCAACGGGCCCGGTACCGGTTTCACCGGTGGAGTTTGATTTTACAACAAGTCCGGATGTGCCGAAGGTGGCCACGACGACGCTTGATACGTTGGACATCATTCAGTGCTCGACGATCGTATGGATTCAATTCACTGAAGCGTTGGGAAATGATGTTAACCTGAACGATCTGATCACTGTGCAGCAACCCGAGCAGAATGGTGTATGGGTATCACAGCCAAGTGCTCAGGTGTTTCGTGCAGGACGCAACATGGTCGCTGTCGGGTCCCGAGAAGGGTGGAGCACCTCTGTTCCGCTACGAATCAATGTTCACCTGTCAAAGATCACTGGTAACACCGGCGACGACCGACGTCTTGAAGCCATGGTGCGTGGTGCAGGTCGAGCTCTGGTAACCGCACAGACAGTTGATGGTCAGACGTTACCGGAATCGGTATTGGCGGCAGCTGCAGCCAATGAAGCAGTTGTCAGCGCAGGTGGACGTCTTGTGGCAACGATGCCGGAGTATGCGGAAGATCGGTATCGATTCGTCCGATGGGAAAGTTCGAATGTCCTGCCCGCCAATACGGTCACGACGTCCGTACTTGATCTTGCCATTCCATGCAATCAACTGCAGGCAACCCTGGATCTTCGGGCGATCTACGAGCCCATCGATTCAATAGATGTTTCGATCATTGTTGACTCGCTCGGTGATGTTACAGTGACTGATCAGGATGGGAGAGTTCTTGCGGTGGTGGTCGATTCAACCACACTCCGTGTTGCCACTACTGTGCAACGACTGAATGTGCTGGCACAGAGCGCCTCGGGTGCCACGTTCACATCATGGAACAGCTCCATCTTCGGCTGCAATGGCAACCTCTCGCCCGCGCTATCAATCCCTCAATCCGTTCTTCTCTCTTCGGGAGCGCATGCTGGTTCCGTCGGACATATGCAGGGAGGCGCACCGCCGGTGAGTAATGTTCCGCACGTGAATTTGAATCCCAAGTTTCAGAAGCTGACTCCGGCTAGTGGTGAACGCTTCAGACTACGGGCGAAACTGGCGAACTCTCAGATCGAGGAATTGCATCGGATCGATCAGCACATTCAGTTCACCACGGAAACAGAGTTCGAAGATGTTCAGCGTGTCTTTCGGACAGTCTGTGTTGTTGCCGATGATTGTTGGGAGATCACCGGTTATCAGGATGCTGCGAAGGGAAATGCAGTCTGGTTTGCAAAGGGGCGGCGAGAGCTGTGTGTAGAGTCTGAGCTCCTGAACCCAGAGAACACCCTAACGATCTTTGGACAGCGTATTCCGATTGATTTGCGCATCGACCGAGTGCTGCTTGGCTCTGAGCACGACGACAATGTTCTGCAGGATCGTCACCCACATGCAGAGACCAGGATCGACGTTGATAAACTGGTGTCGATCCGAGGAGTTGAGACATGGAAACCGCTATTTGCGACGAACTGTGTTGTATCCAACATTGCTCAGCAGCGCCTTGGCCTGCGGTGCGGTGACGAAGTCCGCATCACGGTGCGAGCCGCGGTTCAGCGTGGCGAGGAGTGGCGGTGGTGGTCGAACCGACCCAAGTACGTGCAGCCGCGGGCCGGGGCTCCACGTCCGGGAGCACAAGTCTTTACTCTGACGATCTCGGAAGATCTCGCACACTTCGATGCAAAGTCGTGCGATGGATCTGATCTCGGACATCGGGAGATTGCCATGCGAGCCGCCTTCCGTCAGCAGTTCGTAGTTGACTCTATTGCCATGCGTGTTCGTACCAATGCGCGCGGTGAGCGATGGAAGGCAGAATTCAAGGAGCGCTGGTTCGATCCACTAACGTACTATGATCGGGCATCAGATGAACCATATGGATGCCGTCAGCTCGAATACGTACCGCGTCGCGGGACAACAGTAAAGATCAAGTTCTCTCGTCCGGTTGACGCAACAACGATTAATGCCGGAGGCATCACGGCATCATGCTTTGCGAACATTCTTCACACGGATCCTCAGGTAAAGGATCTCGATTTCACCACCAGCAGCAGTGACCGAGGAAACACCAACCTATTATCATCCACAGGTCAGTTCCTCGACAAGGTCGAGATGTCGATCTTCGAACCAGGTACCAAACCCGTCAAGCAGGCATTGCACATGGGGATCATTGACCTTACCTGTACGAATGCCATTCGTTCTGTAGATAATGAGCCCCTTATCGCGGCTCGACAGTTCACTCTGAATCGTATGGAGATACCGGGTTTCGGTCTTCGCATGTCCGACGCAGTGTTTGCCTTTGATGGAGACACCGATTGGTTCATCCTGGAAAACACGGGAGAGCTATACCACGCTCTGTATGGTATGAACATTGCTTCTGGCGGCGCACCCAATGTTGCCGATGGATTCGTGCGCTATCCGGATTGCGGTCAGCAGCAAACATGGGCGGGTGATTGCACGGTGGACTATGCTGATGATGGCAGTGCGTTTTCGTTCGGAAACCGCGAGATCTGGGCGCAGACCTCGTGGATGGATTCCGATGATCTGGCTTTCGCTCGCATTGGATCGTGGGATGAGGATTGCAAAAGCAACGATCGATGCCTTGTCAATCGGATTCAGGATGTCCTCGACTCCATTCGTGTTCGTGCAGGCACTTACAGAGGTAATCAGAGTTCTGACAGCAAAAAGGACATTACATTTGATCTCATCTCCTTGGGGGCAACACTGATCAATGCTTTGCTACCCATTGCCGAACAGGACGACCAGCTCGGTGAAGCAACCTATTGGGAGGCTATAGATTCACTGTGGGGAATGTCATCACCGACTGCGCCACGTATACTCATCAATGTTGAAAATGCCGAATATCGGCTACGTGGTCAGTGGTTCGTCAGCAGAGCTGTTGTCAGGTAGACCATTCATTGTAATTCAGTACCAAGAAGGATCTCCCGTATGAAGAAATCTCTATTCGTAATTATCATTCTTACCGTCGTAGCACCACTCCTCATGGCACAGGTCATTCCTGTGCCGACGACGTGCCTCGAATCGTCGATCTACATTCCCAGAACCTCCAGTTGGAGTACATACATTCCATACTGCATGGACACACTTCGAATCGGTCGGCTTCCACCATTCCCTCCTTCTGGAACGATGCCGATCGGCTCATGCGCGGAGCTGTACGAGGTTACTCGTCCGGGCGGGGTCCCCACATACCGACGTATTCCGGCAGAGGTCGTTTGTGAATGGGTTGAGCATCTGTTGGTGATACCACTGGAGAAACTCGAAGCCGACTATGATCAGCCACCAACTCGAACGTATGTGGTACGAATGTACTGTGAGTACTGGCAGGACAACGTAGATGACGATACTACTGAGCTCGAGTTTCGCGTCGCACCGGCCTTCACTGCGTATGCTCGTGCGGTCGATGTGGCAACAGGTGAGGAGATTACCGCCGGACAACTCGTGCAGCCAACGCACGCCCAGCGGGCATGGTTGAATACCGGCGAGTATCGCATTGATGCATGGGATGAATATGGTTATGAGTTTTTGTATTGGAAGTGTGACTTTGAGGAGATCCCGCTTGATCCAACGGAAAGGTCTCAGACGATCACAACGCGTTGTTGGCAGGTCGGCACAGCTACGGTGTTTACTGCCTTTTTCCGCCGTAAAGCAACCAGCGTGGAAACAAATTCCGATGTCGGCATACGGATACGCCATCATGACAATACCGTGATCGTGGAGAGTACAGATGCCTCTACCATAACAATTGCCCTTGTTGACGTGGCAGGTCAGCAGATGTGCACACGGTCCTGCACACAAAGCAGAGAAACGATCTCACTGACTGATCTTGCACCAGGTATCTATTTCTGTATCGTCCGCACAGGATCATCTGTGCATCATTTATCCATTCACCATTACTAGGAACACCACCATGAAAAGACTCTTGAATTTTTGGACAGGGTTCGGCTACCTGCCGTTGACACAAAATGCATCAACGCTGTTTGTTGCGCTGATGCTGCTCGGTTTCTACCCTGCGCTGGCTGACGTTACCGTGAGAACACCAAGTTCGTCATCATCAATTCCTGTTGGCACATCCGTTACCATTCACTGGACGAATGATCTTGAAGCATCTCACGTGGATGTTGAGCTTTGGGATGGAGTTCGCCAATCAACAATGGCGATCGCTTCCGGACTACCGGCCCAACAACGCGATTTTGCGTGGACGATTCCGACGACGTTGGAGGAAGGTTCGAGATATCGGATTGTTGTTCGCGATGCGCAACGTCATTCGCGAACCATGCACAGTGTTGGCTTTTTCACATTCCTAAAACGCGCGCTGATGCCGACGTCGGTTGACGTCTACAGTTCGGATCCAACAGAGATGAATGTTGCCCCAACACCAGCATCTGAGAAGATCCGAATCACGTGGGTTGAACCCATGAAGCACATCGACGTCGTTGATCTCCAAGGGACGATTCTGCAACGCTTAGAACCCGCCGAAGGTGCGTCCGGCTGTGTGCTGAACGTGACGGATCTGGGAACTGGCAGTTACAGCATTATTGGTCACACACGAATCGGAGGTGTAATGCGCAGACCTCTCGTTGTTCAGAGATGATCAGCGAAGGCTGTAGGAAGCCCCATGACGTGGAATGATGATTCGTGTTCCAGGCAGGCGGGCATTGATCTCTGCTGCCAGCAACTCACATGCGTGGACATCTCCGTGGGCAACGACGACGGTTTTCGGCCGAATGTCCGTGGCCAGCTCAAGCAGATGTTCGCGTGAGGCATGACCGCTGAAACGAAACCGTTCGACATCGCACACGCGACTGCACCGCGTGCCACCGAAGTCGAACGGTTTCTTCTTTTCGGAGTTGAGTAGGCCGTATCCAGGAGTGGTTGGATCCTGGTAGCCGATAAAGGCAATGCCAAACTCTTTCTTGGTGAACCACTGGCGCGCAAGCGCAAAGGACATTGTTCCCTGGTTCATCATTCCGGAGGGGGCAAGCACGATCGAAGGTTCCTTGAAGTAATCTCCGTGCAGCAGCTCGTCGCGACGCAAGCGTACCTGCGGAACATCCGAAACCTCGAATCCCGGCCTGCGCATGGGGTCACTGTAACAATACTGATCGTACACCTTGTTGATACGAACACCAATGCCCCCTGTATAGATCGGCAGATGCGGAATACTGCCCTTTCGCATCAGGTTATAGAGCAGGGGTATCATTTCCTGCAGCTTTCCGAGAGCAAAGCATGGCATAAGGACCGACCCATTGCGAGCAGCGATGGTGTTGATGAAAGCGGCCAGCCGCTTAGCCTCGGAGGGGAAGTCCGGTACACTCTCTGTTGCGGCATTGGTCGATTCGGTGATGAGCACATCAACGTGGTGTCGAGGTAGGTTGGCCTTCGGGACAACCACCTGGTCGGCCATCATCACGTCTGCCGTGTGAAGGATGGAAAGTCCCCTGCATTTGAGGGAAACACTGGCGGAACCAAGGATGTGTCCGGACCAGTGAAAGGTCACCTCGACGTCTGAGCGTCCGGAATATCCCCGCAGGGTAAGGGGCTCATCATAGCGCAAGGCTTCGAAGGCGTAGCGCAAGGCTTCGATCTCTTCTCGCTGATAGAAGGAGAGCCATTCCTTTGGAAACGATGCACCGAGATCGTTCCGAAGCAGACGTCCACCGTTTTGCAGGACGATATGACTCAGGTCGCGCGTGGCAAAGGTCATGATCGGACGCAAATGCGGCAGGCGTCGCATTACATAGGGGACCCCTCCGATGTGGTCGGAATGGGCATGGGTAACAAGCAGGGCATCTGTGGGCCGTTCTCCGAGAATATCCACGTCCGGAAATGCCCGGGAGGTTCGGTCTCTCGGATGCAGTCCACCATCGATGATGATTCCCGTTCCGTCAAGTTCGATATAGCACGAGTTGGCCCCGATCTCCTCGGCGCCACCGAGCATGATCAGCTCAGCGTGCATTCATCCGACCATTCACCGGGCAACCTTGCAGGTACTAATGCCAAGAAGTGCGTAGAGACCACAGAAGGAGGTGATTGTGGTGCCAACAAGGGCTACAGCACCCGCCCCTAGAATCCATGCGAGCGTGCCAGAGACCCAGCCAAGGGCTATGCTGGTACCCAACAGGGCTGCAATGACGATTCGAACGGTCTTATCGAGCGTGCCAACGTTCTTTGTCATGAGAATTTCTCGACAGTGGTGGGTTCTTACGGTCACGTTCGACCGCTTTCAGGCAATATGCGCACGAGCGCCGCAATTCCGGTCAGCCCGGTTTTTGACGCTCTCCAAGACCGCTCGAACCCCCCATCCTGTGTAGTTTTGCGCCGTTGTCCACACTAACCCGGCGATAATTCGCATGCAACCGCAAGCCCCCTACACGCCCTCAACCACGGTGCGCGTTGTTACGGCCGCCTCACTGTTCGACGGACATGATGCTGCCATCAATGTGATGCGGCGGATCATCCAGTCTACCGGCTGCGAGGTAATCCACCTCGGCCACAACCGCTCGGTAAAGGAAGTTGTCGATTGCGCTATCCAGGAAGACGCCCAGGCTATTGCCATGACGTCCTACCAGGGCGGGCATGTGGAATACCTGACCTATATGCGGCGTCTGCTTGATGAGCAGGGGGCAAGCCATATCCGAATCTTCGCCGGTGGCGGTGGAACGATCCTGCCGACGGAGATCGAGGAACTCCATGCAGCCGGGGTTACCCGGGTGTATTCTCCGGATGATGGCCGCGCCATGGGGCTTCAGGGGATGATCAATGACCTGGTGCAGAAGAGTGACTTTGTACCTCCGGTGGGTGAGCTCGAAACCCTTGCCGACCAAGTGAAAATGCGCAGCCCAATGGCCATTGCCCGGGCGATCTCCTGCGCTGAACGGGGGCAGAAGGACCACATTGCCTTTGCCGATAGCGCCAAGCGGGCTCCTGTGCTGGGTATTACCGGGACAGGGGGCGCCGGGAAGTCCTCGCTGACGGATGAGATCGTCCGCCGTTTTCTACTCGACCAACCCGAGCGCCGCATTGCGGTCCTGAGTGTAGACCCCTCGAAACGCAAGACAGGCGGAGCGCTACTCGGCGACCGTATCCGGATGAATGCTGTGAGTGACGATCGGGTGTATATGCGCTCGTTCGCTACTCGCGAAGCAAACGTGGCTCTTAATCCCCACGTTGCCGATGCTATACGGATCCTGTCGTACGCAGAGTTTGACCTGATCATCGTCGAGACCGCGGGTATCGGCCAGAGCGATAGTCAGATCACGGACGTGTGCGACGTATCGATGTACGTGATGACGCCGGAATTCGGCGCAGCTACACAGCTTGAAAAGATCGACATGATCGACTACGCTGATCTTATTGCCCTGAACAAGTTCGATAAGCGCGGGGCCTTGGATGCCCTGCGTGACGTTCGCAAGCAATATCAACGAAGCCGTCAGCGCTTTGGAGAGCCCCTTGAGAACATGCCGGTATATGGTACCATTGCATCGCAGTTCAACGATCCGGGCACAAACACCCTGTACCGGTCGATCATCGACGCGCTTGCGACGCGCTGCTCACTTTCGTGGTCGTCCTCATTTCTGATAACCAGTGAGATGAGTGAGAAGATCTACATCATTCCGCCCGATAGAACACGATACCTCGCCGAACTGGTTGAGGAAAACAAGCGCTACGATGCGCATGTGCAGAAGCAGGCATCAATAGCCCGGACGCTTTGGCAGGTAATGGGTACTATTTCTCACCTCGAAGAACGGCGCGCTGCAGAGAGGCAACGTCGATGACCGTGCGACTAACATCATCACTCTCGATTTCCGTGACAGCGGCGCTATGCTTGTTCCTCGCGGCATGCAGTAGCACCGAACCGACAACACCATCTGAAGCAAAGCCAACGGTGCGCCTCTTCAATGGCATGGCACCGTCGAAGCAGGCGCGCCTTATGATTGCCGCAACGGCATATAGCCCAATGGTTTCCTCGGGATACCAAGGACCGCGCCAGGAATTGTCATCAGCAATGGAAACAGTTGATGTGGTGGTCGACAACGGAACCACTTCCGTTGTTCATGCCCGGGTGAAGGGGGCTTTTCCGGCATCCTCGAATTCCTCGGTCGTTGTGTTTCCATCAACCTCGATGTTCGAGCCGACGCGCCTTTCGGATACAGTGGTCATCGTCCGCGATTCAGGGACTGTGCCATCCGGAAAGTGCCGCCTGCGCGTGATCAACGCCACGGATGCTATTGGCGAGCTCTCGGTGTATCTCGGTGATGAGCGTGTTGTGTCGCAATCAGAGCTTCCGTTTCGTTCCATGTCGCGCTGGATAACTGTTGAGCCCGGATCGCATCTGATGCGTGTGGTGCGCCAGTGGCAGATTCCCTATGATGCTGCAGTGAAAGAGGTTGCTCTTGTTGCCGGTACATCGTACACATTGTTTTTGTCCGGCACTCTGCAACTAGCCGATTCATGGCCGTTCACTCCCCGTCTGCTTTCAGAAAACTCGCTGGAAGCACCCATCGATCTGCTGATTCCGCCCGACGTTGGCAACTTTCAGATCGTTAATGCGGTGATCGGTGTTCGCAGTTTCGATGTGAAGATCGACGGTAAGACCTCTCCCAAGATGATGCAGGTTGCTTTTCCCAATGCAACCGGCTACCAGGAACTCGACCTCGGAACGCACACGCTTGAGGTATTGGCCAACGGTACACCGTTGGTCACAAACGTCCGCACGCTGGCCACACTTCGTAGCCGCAAGACCATGTTCGTTACCGGCACCCTTGTTCCACCGAACATTGTCGGTATGGAGCTGGAAGAGCCCGAGCGTGCCCAGGATCCAACCATGACATCGCTGCGGGTTGTGAATCTTAGCCCCGATGCCCCCTTGCTCGACATCGCCCTGCAACAAGACACAACGGAACTCCTTCCCGTTGGATTTCGGTCACTCGAGTTCCGCGAAAGCAGTGCTGTAGCGGGCACAACAAACCAATTTATCACCATTGCCCCCGGTCAGTATCGACTTGTCGCTTACCGTGCGGGATCAAAGAACGTGGTGTTGCCCCCGACCGAAGTAACGCTTGAGGCGGGTCAGGTACGCACGCTCTGGGTGGGTGGACTTCTTTCATCGATCGGACTGTACTCGGTCAATCATTCGAAATAAGACCATGGATATCGAACAACAAATGGCAGACCTTTCGGGAATCTCCAAGGCAGACGCACACCGTGCGACGATCGATGCCCTGCGGAGAACGGCCGAAGATCTCGAGCAACAGCTTGATCGAGAGGTGCGCCAGCTCTTGGCATCATGGGATGCCAAGAAGGCGTTGTATCAAGGTGAGCACTACACATACACCGTGCGTGGACGTGAGATCAAGGTAGAGAACTACACAGAATCGCTTGCTCATACGCGCATCCCGAAGATCGCCTTGCCGCGGTTTCAGGACTGGGGTGAGATCGTCCGATGGTGCATGCAGGAGAATGTTCCGGGTGAGTTCCCGTATACGGCCGGCGTGTATCCATTCAAGCGCACCAATGAAGACCCAACGCGGATGTTTGCCGGCGAGGGCGGCCCGGAGCGCACGAACAAGCGTTTCCACTACGTCTCACGAGGAATGTCGGCAGCGCGTCTTTCAACGGCGTTCGACAGCGTGACGCTCTACGGCGAAGACCCTGATCACCGTCCGGATATCTATGGGAAGATCGGCAACTCTGGAGTGAGCATTGCCTCGCTGGATGACGCAAAGAAGCTCTACTCCGGTTTTGATCTATGCGCCCCTTCCACAAGCGTATCGATGACGATCAACGGTCCGGCACCGATGCTTCTGGCCTTTTTCATGAATGCCGCTGTTGATCAGGAATGCGAAAAGCTGATCAAGGAGCGCGGACTGCGCGATGAGGTAGAGCAACGCATTGACGCCATCTTTGCTGAAAAGGGGCTACCCAGACCACTGTATCGTCACGGTGACGGATCGACAGAGCTGCCCGAGGGGAATGATGGACTTGGTCTTCAGTTACTTGGCATCACCGGCGACAAAGTACTTCCGCCGGATCTCTACGAAGAATGCCGTCAGCGCGCTCTCCGAAGCGTCCGTGG
>VEQR01000105.1 GCA_018883125.1 Candidatus Kapaibacterium sp. | reverse complement strand
GTACTGCATCAAGATCTGCACGATGCTGGGCTACGAATTCAACACCGTCGAGTTCGCCGTCCGCGATGGCATCCCCTATGCCATCGACTACATGAACCCTGCCCCCGACGCCGAACGCACATCGGTACAGGAAGACAACTTCCAATGGGTGCTCAAGACCACGGCCGATTATCTCATCGAACTTGCCCAGCAAGGACGCCGTGTTCCAACGGAATACAATTGGAGCACGATGATTTCGAGTGACAAGTGACAATCCGTCCATAATAGCCCTGGGCCTTGGCCCGGGGTACGAGAGACAAGAGTAATAGCCCCGGGCCTTGGCCTGGGGTACGAGAGACGAGAGACGAGAGACAAGAGTAATAGCCCCGGGCCTTGGCCTGGGGTACGAGAGACGAGAGACGAGAGACGAGAGTAATAGCCCCGGGCCTTGGCCTGGGGTACGAGAGACAAGAGACAAGAGACGAGAGACAAGAGACGAGAGTAATAGCCCCGGGCCTTGGCCTGGGGTACGAGAGACAAGAGACAAGAGACGAGAGACAAGAGACGAGAGTAATAGCCCCGGGCCTTGGCCTGGGGTACGAGAGACGAGAGACGAGAGACAAGAGTAATAGCCCCGGGCCTTGGCCTGGGGTACGAGAGACAAGAGACAAGAGACGAGAGTAATAGCCCCGGGCCTTGGCCTGGGGTACAAGAGACGAGAGACAAGAGACAATCAGTCCATACGTATTGGCCCCGGCCTGCGCCGGGGCGAGGTCAATCTCATGGATTCCCGCTTTCGCGGGAATGACGAGTCGTAGCATAATTCCGTCCCTCCGTACCTTCGTCACTTCGTAACTCCGTCACTTCGTAACTCCCATCATGCATCTCTCCCTTACCGGCTCCTCTCTGACCATCGACGACCTTGAGCGTGTGGCGCATGATGTATCTGTGCGCATCGACATAGCTGAGCATGCACGTGAGCGTGTGCGTGCATCGCGGGCGGCGGTGGATCGTTGGATTGACGAGGGACGTGTGATCTACGGTATGACCACCGGCTTTGGTGAGTTCGCGAACGTGGCTATTTCGCGCGACGATGTTGAGCGGCTCCAGGAGAACCTCATCATCTCGCATTCGGCGGGGACTGGGGAGCCCCTTCCCAGTGCGGTTGTGCGGGCAATGATGGTGCTGCGCATCAATGCACTTGCCAAGGGGTACTCGGGCATTCGTGAGACGACTCTTGATGCACTGGTTGCCATCGTCAACGCGGGCATCGTGCCGCATATCCCGAGTCAGGGATCGGTGGGTTCCAGTGGTGACCTTGCGCCCCTTTCTCATCTTGCCCTGTGCCTTATCGGAAAGGGCGAGTGCCTCGTTGATGGCGTACGCACGCCGAGCGCGGACGTCCTTCGTGCTCATGGCATCGAGCCGGTGCGACTTGCTGCAAAGGAAGGATTGGCGCTGATCAACGGAACACAGATGATGTGTGCCTTTGGTGCGCTCTCGGTTGCGCGGGCCCGACGTCTTGCGCGCCTGGCCGATCTCTCGGGATCGATGTCGCTTGATGCGATGCGTGGAACCGACGCCGCTTTTGATGACCGTTTGCATGCCGTACGCCCGCATCCCGGACAGCGTTTGGTAGCAGAGAACCTTCGTACACTACTTTATGGTAGTGAGATCCGCGAGTCGCATCGCACGGGTGACGGCAAGGTACAGGATGCCTACAGTCTGCGATGTATGCCGCAAGTACATGGAGCCTCGCGCGATACAATTGAGTACGCCGCATCGGTGATCGAGCGTGAGATGAACAGTGCGACGGATAACCCACTGATCTTTGCCGATGATGATGCACATATCCAGGGTGGAAACTTTCATGGTCAGCCCCTTGCCCTTGTGCTGGACTTTCTAGCGATCGCCATCGCCGAGCTTGCCAATATTTCAGAGCGTCGCACAGAGCGCCTTGTTAACCACGCACTTGGTGGACTCCCTCGCTTCCTCACGAGGGAAGGAGGCTTGAACTCGGGCATGATGATCGCCCAATACACTGCTGCCGCGCTGGTGAGCGAGAACAAGGTACTGGCGCATCCTGCGAGTGTTGACAGTATTCCAACGTCGGCCAACCAAGAAGATCACAACTCCATGGGCAGCATTGCCGCACGCAAGCTCTGGGATGTGATGCGTAACGTGGAGGCGGTTGTCGGCATTGAGATCCTCTGTGCAAGCAGAGGCATCGAAATGCTCCGACCATTGCGCAGCTCTGAGCCTCTTGAACGGGCAATGTCCTGTGTGCGAAAGGTTGTTGCATTCACGGAGCAGGACGTAGTTCTGTACCACGACATAGAAGCAGTCAACGCTGTTGTGCGCGATGGCTCTCTGCTGCGTGCCACTGACCCCGATTGTTCGATCATTCGATAGTACTTATGCATATCCAGTGGCACTCCTCACCGGTAGACGCTGTTGAGGCAGCGCTTGAAACATCGCGAACTGCCGGACTCGACACGACGTCGATACAGCCGCGTCTGGACAGGTATGGTAGAAATTCTTTGCCCAAGGGGCGGGCTGAACATCCCTTTCTGCGTTTCCTCCGGCAGTTCCATGCGCCGCTTGTCTACATCCTGATCGCCAGTGGTATTGTGACGGCCATCATCGGTGGTATCAGCGATACGTCAGTGATCTTCGGTGTTGTCCTGCTGAATGCCATCATCGGCTTTGTTCAGGAAGGGAAGGCAATCTCCTCGCTTGCGCGTCTTGCCAGCTCCGTTGTTGGAACGGCAACCGTTATTCGTAATGGCGTGCGATGTCATGTGGAGATGGTGGATCTCGTGCCGGGAGATCTTGTTGTGCTTGAATGTGGCGATCGTGTGCCGGCGGATCTGCGGCTAACGTGGGTGAAGGACCTTGCCATTGCCGAAGCAGCGCTTACGGGCGAGAGCGTGCCCACGGAAAAGAGCGCGGCGTCCGTTGATCCTTCTGCCGTGCTTGCTGACCGGTCGAGCATGGCGTACGCTTCTACAGTGGTGACGCGTGGTGCCGGTATGGGGCTTGTTGTGGCCACCGGAACATCCACCGAAGTGGGAACGATTTCAGCTCTGCTCACATCCGCCCCGACGTTGCAGACGCCCCTTACCATTCAGATAGCACGGTTCAGCAACATCCTTCTCGTTGCCATACTCGTCCTGGCCGCGGCCACCTTTGCCGTAGGCGTCGCACGAGGAGAAGCGCCGGTGGACATGCTCATGGCTGCCGTTGCACTGGCCGTGGGAGCCATCCCGGAGGGACTCCCGGCGGCGGTCACCATCATCCTTGCCATTGGTGTGAACCGCATGGCCAAACGTCGGGCCATTGTGCGAAGTCTGCCGGTGGTGGAAACGCTGGGGTCAACTACAGTGGTCTGCAGCGACAAGACCGGCACGCTCACAGAGAACCAGATGACGGTGGTGGCACTGACCACCCCGTCGGACGAGTACGTAGTGCAGGGCGTCGGGTACCGTCCGGAGGGCGACATACTCGTTCGGACCAATGACGCAGCACATACGCGCATCACGCATGTGGGACGCGATGCAGCCCTTCATGAGACCCTTCGCGCCGGTGTGCTTTGTTCTACGGCTGTTGTTCAGCATAACGAGGGGGCTTGGCATGCCGTGGGCGATCCAACCGAGGCAGCGCTCGTAGTTGCCGGCATGAAAGCATCGATCCATCGAGATGTTGAGCAGGAGCTAATGCCGCTTGTGGATGTGATCCCATTCTCGAGTGATGCGCAGTTCATGGCAACGCTCCACCGCACATCGTCCACCACCTCACGGATCTATCTCAAGGGAAGCATGGAGGCATTGCTTCCGAGATGCACGATGTCGATGACGAGAGACGGTCAGCTTTCCGACGTTGACGCGCAAGCCGTGACAAGCCACGTCGAGACAATGAGTGCCGAAGGTCTGCGCGTGCTTGCCTGTGCGATGAAAGACCTCAACGGTCTGCCGGAGGAGATCACCGCCGACGACGTGCTCTCCGGATATGTACTGACCGGCATCGTTGGGATGGTAGACCCTCCCCGCGCCGAGGTGCGCGCAGCTGTTGCTGAATGTCAGCAGGCCGGGGTAACGGTGAAGATGATCACCGGTGATCATGGCATTACGGCAGTATCCATAGCACGTCAACTTGGCATCGTTGAGACCGTGGGACATCCCAGCGAAAGCGTGCGGACTGGACGCGACCTTGAAGGACTCTCCGACGAGCAGATGGAGGATGTGTCACAACGGTTCAATGTGTTCGCCCGGGTGAGTCCCGAACAGAAGCTGCGCTTGGTGCAGGCACTTCAGCGAAGGGGGCATGTGGTTGCCATGACCGGTGACGGCGTCAATGATGCTCCAGCACTTCGCACAGCCAACGTCGGCATTGCCATGGGACGAAGCGGCACCGACGTTGCGAAGGATGCCTCGGCCATTGTGCTGACCGATGATAACTTTACGACCATCGTCGCCGCCGTAGAGGAGGGACGCACGGTTTACGAAAACCTCCTGAAGTTTATCATCTGGACCGTTCCCACCAACGCTGCCGAAGGCCTGGTGATCCTCGTTGCGGTTGGCCTTGGCATTGCACTTCCGATTCTGCCCATTCACATTCTGTGGATCAACATGACCACGGCCGTGATCCTGGGTCTGCCCCTTGCCTTCGAGCCAATGCCGCCGGACGTCATGAAGCGTCGGCCACGTCGCACAGATGCGCCGCTCTTCTCCTACGAGATCGTCATGCGCACCGGACTCATGACCATTCTTCTTTTGTCATCGGGTTTCGGCATGTACCTCTGGGAACTCTCTACCGGAAGCCGCCTTGCTGTTGCGCAGACAGCAGCATCGAATGCCTTTGTGTTCATTCAGATGTTCTATCTCTTCAACTGCCGCACGTTGGTATCACCAACGGGGGCCCCGATCACGGCAAACCTCTCCGTTGTGTATGGGGCCGCTTTGATGACGGCATTGCAGATGGCCTTTACCTATTTGCCATTCTTTCATGGGGCTTTCCATACCGCCCCCTTAGGACTCACGTCATGGGCGATGATCCTGGCTCTCGGCGTGGTCACATACCTGATCGTAGCCGTCGAAAAGACGGTGAGATGGAGATATAGCTAAGAGATTTAGACATATAGCAAGATTGCTTCACGTCACGTTTTACTGAAAAGGAGCACGAAGATGGTAGTGATCAATATGCACGAAGCCAAAACCACATTATCTCAACTTGTCGAGATGGCATTGCACGGAGAAACCGTCATCATCGCGCGACGTGGCGTGCCCGCGGTGCGCTTGGAGCCATTGGCCGACAGCGCTTCACAGCGCCCCATCGGACTTGGGCTATCCACATCCCCAATAGGCGATACCGGCAAGGAGCTCTTGTCGGCCACGAATCCTGATATCTATCAGGAAAGTGTGACCGATCCACTTGCCTTGCAACGCCAAAGGTGATGAGTACGCGCATTCTGCTGGACACGCATGCACTACTCTGGTATGATTCCGAACCAGACAGACTCAGTGCAACAAGTCGCGCGGTCATCCAACGGAGAGAGACCATCGTCCTGTGCTCAGCAGCATCGATCTACGAGCTCTGGCAGAAGGCCATGAAGCCGAAGTCACCAATCCAACCCGAACATGTCGAGTCGGTACTTCGTCATCTTCCAGTGTATGGCTTTACACTTCTCCCCATCGAGACTAATCACGCTGCGAATGCGGCAATTCTCAAATGGTCAAACCGCGACCCCTTTGATCGCATCATCGCCGCCCAAGCGATCGCCGAAGATTGTTCGATCGTGACGTGCGATACGGCATTCAAGAGACTCAAGAACGTTCGGATTGTGTGGTGAAATCGTCGTTCCCGCGAACCTTGTCATTCCCGCGAACGCGGGAATCCATTCAGGTTACAGGTGCCAAATGCGCACTGCCCCTAACACGCTCTGCCGCATAACTGCCCATGGCTTCAGCCATGGGTAAGTAGAGAAAGAACAGAATTGGTTGAGTTGGATATGCAAAGGGGCTTGCCCTTCTTGCCAAGATGGATCCCGGCCTGCGCCGGGATGACGGATGGATCCCGGCCTTATGTCAGGCCACGACAATTGTCGTATGTGCTGAATAGTATCTCAGTTGGTAGTAGTATGGAAAAATACTTCTTGCATTTTATCGGGGGGGGGGGGGTATGTTCTAACTGTCGATTGCGCAATCGTCATAATTTCTTTTCTTTCATTGTTTGCAGTTCAGGAGTTGTCATCATGAACAACCGTATTCGCGCAAGCGTGTGCGCTTGCATCTCATGCCTTTGCTTGTTTTTGTCAACCGTGCCTGTGTTGGCTGATGTGGCTATCTACACCAAGATCACACGGGAAGGTGGACGCGATAATGGAACAGGACAGGACGCCACGTATGACGTTGTTGACAAGACAATTGTAAACGTTCCCTTTTTGGGCACCGTTTACACGAGCATTGCGTGTTCCGGCCCAGGTGCAGCAATCTGCCCACAAGCGGTAGTCGGGCCGGGCCGACCTTCTGACGATCATACAGATGCCGAACAGGCTGGGGTTGACTATGCACTCAATCAAATACGTTCAGGGAATCTGTCGGGTTCCACGGGAATCATGATTCCGGGAAATCCGAATGTCAAGCAGGTTCGGTGGTCAGCATCAGGTGAGAGTTTCTGCTCTGGATCCATTTACGTGTGGTCATGGGGAACACCTCAGCCATAATCATGAACTCTGCTTGCAC
>VEQR01000104.1 GCA_018883125.1 Candidatus Kapaibacterium sp. | reverse complement strand
GCTGCAAGCTTTCCGTCGCAGACGTCCCGCCGCGAAGCGGCTTCCCACTGCAAGCGTCCCGTCGCAGACGTCCCGCCGCGAAGCGGCTTCCCGCTGCAAGCGTCCCGTCGCAGACGTCCCGCCGCGAAGCGGCTTCCCGCTGCAAGCTTTCCGTCGCAGACGTCCCGCCGCGAAGCGGCTTCCCGTTGCAGACGTCTCGCACGGCGCAGCCGTCTCCCACCGCAGGTGTCACTGTGCATAACTCGCCCCGTGCTATGTCTTTGTGCGGTCTAAATTTGTCTGCGTTTAACGGAGAAAATTCTTGAGATGAAAATCTCGCATCGGTGGTTGCAGGAATTTGTGGCATTGCCGGCGTCGGAGTGGACGCCGCAAAGGGTGCAGAAGGTGCTGACGGACCTTGGGCTGGAGGTTGAGGACATTGTTGATATGTCCTCGGCACTGCAAGGGTTTGTCGTCGGTCATGTGCTTGATAAGCAGCCACATCCAAAGGCTGACAAGCTCTCCGTATGCACGGTAGATGTAGGACAGGCCGAGTCAAGGACGATCGTGTGCGGAGCACCGAATGTGGCTGCCGGACAGACAGTGCCGGTGGCACTGGTCGGGGCCGTTGTACCGTCGGCCGGGTTTGCGATCGAAGAACGACCGTTGCGTGGAGTGACCTCCCAGGGGATGATCTGCTCACAGGCAGAGCTTGGACTTGGCGAGGATCATGCGGGGATATGGATCCTCGATGTTGATGCTGCGCCCGGGACGCCCCTTGCCAAAGCCCTCGGAATTGATGACGTTGTCTATGATGTGGCCATCACGCCGAACCGGGCCGACTGCTTGTCGCACCTCGGCATTGCGCGCGATTTAGCCGCATACATGCGTGGCACGGTCTGCCGTGCGGATGTCTCCGCTGTGCCGGGACACATTGACGCAGCGCCCGAAGTGAAGATCGATATTCGAGATTCGAATTTGTGCCGACGCTTCATGGCACGCCGCATCAATGGTGTGAGGATCGTGGAGTCGCCAACGTGGCTGAAGGACCGATTGACGTCCCTGGGGCTGCGTCCGAGGAACGTGATTGTTGACGTAACGAATTACGTGATGCACGAATGCGGCCAGCCGCTGCATGCCTATGATGCCCGTACGGTCACGGATGCAACGTTCGTGATCCAAACGGCGGGGCAGGCTGGTGTGAAAGAATACACCACGCTGGACGGAAAACTGCGTCAACTCGATGAGACCATGCTTCTCATCTGCGATTCGAGCGGACCCGTCGGAATTGCCGGTGTGATGGGTGGTCAGCACTCGGAGATCACCGACGATACAACGTCGGTGCTGCTCGAAAGCGCTTGGTTTGCCCCCTCGTCGGTGCGGCGCACGGCAAAGGTGCTTGGCCTCTCAACAGATGCATCCTACCGCTTTGAGCGGGGCGTAGATATCGATGCCGTGGAATGGGCCCTCGAGCGCGCAACACAGTTGATTCTTGAATTGTCAGGGGGCGAGGCACTCAACCGCGTTGATGCCTATCCTGCTCCGCTGGTGCCGGCGACATTTGATGTGCGGTATGAGCGCATGCGGACACTTGTCGGTATCGATGTGTCCGACGAGTACGTCGTCGAGGTCTGTCGAGCCGTGGGATGCATTGTCCATTCGGCTGATGACGCAAAGTGCACAGTAACCGCGCCGACATGGCGCATGGACATCGTGGCCGAGATCGATATCGCCGAAGAGGTGATGCGGCTCTATGGCATCGACAATGTGCCCTCCGCCGAGCGAGCACATGTTTCGATTGGTGCATCGCAGCTGCCTGCTGGACTTCGAAGCGGTGGACCCCAAGGAACGGCGCAGCGAATGCGCGTACGGACCATGCTTACAACTCGTGGATATATCGACTGTGTGACCAATGTGCTGGGCTCACCGGAGGATCACCATGGTGATGAGCAGCAGACCGTAACACTGAAGAATGCGCTCGGACGGGAATTCTCGGCCATGCGATCGTCACTGGTACCCTCGCTGCTGCGCGTAGCCTCGCGAAATCTGCGTCACGGGGCCCACGGCGTGCGACTCATGGAGATCGGCTCGGTGTTCGCACACGACCTGTCGGCAGAGTTCGGTCTGCGCCAGCGCGAGCTTCTCACCATGCTCGTGTCCGGAACCGTTCCCGCTCATTGGAGTGAGAAGGGGCGAGCCCTTGACCTGTATGATCTGGTTGGCGATGTGTGTGCGTTGTCGAGCGGCATCGCAACACAGCCTGTAGCCGATGACGTTCCAATGTTTACCAAGAACGTCCTTGCCGTTTTCTGCGACGGTGTTCAGGTTGGGCATGTCGGCCAGGTTGATCCGGCCGTGGCCAAGGCATGTGGTGGAGAGGGAGATGTTTTTGCCGCCGTTGTCGACCTGCGCGCTATGCCGGTTGCGCAGCGTCGGTACGCTTCGGTATCGGCCTTCCCAACCGTTGAACGTGACCTCGCTCTTGTCGTAGCTGCGGACCTGCCGGCCGGTGACCTTGTGGCCATTGCACTTGACAAGGGTAAGCCTTACGTCCGTTCAGCGGAGGTTTTCGATGTGTATCGCGACAAAGTCCTTGGTGAGGCGCGCAAGTCACTTGCGCTGCGCATGACGTTTGGGTCGATGGACCGCACACTTGTCGATGCGGACGTTGACGGAGCAGTTGCGGCCATTACGTCGGAAGCATCGCAGCGCTATGGCGCCGTTCTTCGTGGAGCCGAAAAGCCCCTTACCGAACAGCCACTTTCCGAACCGTCAACGTGAGGAGACCATCATGAGTCAGCTCTTCAACGCCGAAGCACAACCGGAATTTGATGATCACCGAGAAGCGTCACTGCAAAAGCCTGACATTGGTGTTGCCGCCTCGGCCGAGGTGCAGCTTGCCATGCGCAAATTCTGGGACGTCGTCCGATCATCTGCCGAGACCATCGTAACCCTTCGTCAGGAAGTGGCTCAGCTGAAGGCACAACAGGCAGCTGTTGTTGAGATTGACTCTCCGGCAACGCTTGCACGCCTCGATGAATTGCAGGGGGCTCTGGCCGACGCTCAAGAGATGAACCAGATGCTTGAGGCGGATGTGGCCAATTCCATGCGTCGAATTTCCGAGTTGGAGACGGCTCTTGAAGACGGCCGCGTAACTCAATTGCAGATGCGTGCCGACGTGACGGAGGTAATTCATACGCTTGAGAGCGACATTGCTACCTCTGCCCAGCTGCGTGCGCAGCTCGAGCAGGAGCTTGCCGGTATGAGCCTGCGAGTTGCCGAGCTTGAGGCACGACTGGATGAAAAGGCAGAGCAACTGGCGGATGCTACTGAAATGGCCGTCAAGTTTGAGATCATCGAACGTGAGAAGCAAGAGCTCGAGCAGCGTATTGAGCGGTTGCAACAACGCATGGTGGATCTCGAAAGTCTCGTCGATGAGAAAAGCGCCCGCAACGAAGCCCTAGCCGAAGATCTGTCCTCGGCCAAACGTGAGGTGGCTGCGTTCGAACTCCAGATCAGCGCGAAGGACGCCGAGATGCAGCAGCTGCAGCGCAGCGCTTCGGAGCTGATGGAGCAACTCCAGGCTCTCGAGCAGGAGGTTTCCGCACCTGCGGTGACCGATGCGGGCGCTGAGGTGCGGAAGCTGACGGATGAGATATCAGAGCTTCAGAGGCAGCTCGATAGAGCTATGGGAATCGTCGAAACCTACCGAGCTGCCGGTCTGCGACACATCGAAGACCCCTCGCAGCGGAATCAGATATCGCTCTTCGGATTCTTTGACGCCCAACCCGCTGCGCCGTCAGAGGTGTTACGTGAGGCAACTCCCGACGTAACAGCCGTAGCCATTCCTGCTGGGCAGACGCTGTTGAGTGACGAGGAGCTGCTTGGCATGGCCGATCGCCTCGATGATTTGGCGGCACGCGTCGAAGAATTGCTCAGGATTTCCTAATTTCTGCCTCGGAACAACGAAATTTTCAATTCCGACTCCCATGTCGAAAGCGATTCGAATTACCATAGCAGGCAAAGACCTTACTCTTCGTGGAGATAACGAAGAGAAGATCAAACAGTCCGTTCGCGAAGTCAACGTCCAGTTTCAACACCTTCAGCAGACATTGCGGGAGCAATCCACTCCCACACTTACCGTTTTGGCCGCTCTCAATGTTGCCGAGCGATTCGTCGAGGCTCGAGAGCAGCGTCAGCAGGACGTACGATATGTCTCCGAAGAACTGGAAAGTATGGCCCGCTACCTTGAGCGGGCAGCGCAACAACCGCTATTGTAATTCGTCCCAATAGACCTTGGGCGTCGGTAGGAACGCGTAGCCGCATTCCGCTACTGTTTTCGCACGCTTGAAAAAGAATCATACAAATTTTTTCACTCCAGGGAATCAGTCTCTGACCATCAATGGCAGGCCTCACCCGCTCGCGCGGGAATGGTCCGGACGCCAGGTGCGCCGGTGCGGCTATGCCGCAACCATTCAGTGGAAGTCAGCGATGGCCAGGATGATACCCACCGTGCGGTACTTTTGGTTCTTTTCCCAATCGAACACAACGGATTCTGTCCGAAGTAGTGGGATGCGGCTCCTTTATTTTTTACCGACTGTCAGCCCCCTGTAAAGGGGCTCACGGTTAGCCGCTCAGTGGAGCGGGGAAGGAGTTATAATCATGATGGACCCAATGATGATGGCCATCATCGCCGGGGTAGCCGTAGCGGCCGTTGGCTTCCTGGTGAGTTACTTTGCTGGCGCAAAGGTTGCCGCATCGAAGAAAGAGGCTGCAGAATCCGAAGCGAAGACTGTTCTGCAGGAAGCCGAGAAGAAGGCCGAGGCGATCAAGCGCACGAAGATCGACGAAGCGGACGACAAGTTCCGCGAGATGAAGCGTAAGTACGATTCTGAGCGCGATTCAAAAGAGGCTAAGCTTCGCAACCTTGAGAAGGAGCTTCGCAAGCGCGAAGAAGGCATCGAGCAGAAGCTCGATGTGATCAACAAGAAGGAGAAGACACTCTCGAACTTGGAAGCAGACGTTACCCGCAAGGCCGCATCTGTCGATACCAAGACGAAGCAGATCGACGTACTGCTCGAAGAACAGAACGTGCGCCTTGAACGGATCACGGGTATGAGTAAGGAGGACGCTAAGAAGTTCCTCATCGACAACATGGTGAACGATGCAAAGGCCGATGCCGCACAACTCGTTAAGGACGTGCGTGATGAGGCCAAGCTGAATGCCCGCAAGGAAGCCCAGCGAATCGTTCTGATGGCCATTCAGCGCACAGCATCGGACCACTGCGTGGAATCGACCGTTTCGGTGGTGAACCTGCAAACCGAGGAAATGAAGGGGCGCATCATTGGCCGTGAAGGTCGTAACATCCGTGCCTTCGAAGCTGCAACCGGCGTAGATCTGATCATCGATGACACACCGGAAGCAGTTGTTGTATCGGGCTTCGATCCGTTCCGCCGAGAAGTTGCCCGCGTTTCGCTTGAGCGTCTCATGGGTGACGGACGAATTCACCCGGCACGTATCGAAGAAGTTGTCGAGAAGGTCCGCAAAGAACTCGAAGAGGAAGTTGTCCGCGTTGGTGAGAATGCCCTCATGGAACTCGGCATCCACAACATTCATCCGGAAATGATCCGCTACATCGGACGTATGAAGTATCGCTCATCGTATGGCCAGAACCTTCTGGCACACTCGATCGAAGTAGGCTTCCTTACGGGCATCATGGCCAACGAGCTTGGTCTTGACGTGAACCTTGCCAAGCGTGCGGGTCTTCTGCACGACATCGGCAAGGTCATCGACCGCGAACTCGAAGGTCCGCACGCCCTGCTGGGTATGGAACTCGTGAAGAAGTACAAGGAGCACCCACTCGTTGTGAATGCCGTTGGTGCTCACCACGACGACATCGAAATGGAATCGCCAATTGCCGTGCTTGTGCAGTCTGCCGACTCCATCAGCGGTGCTCGCCCTGGTGCGCGGCGCGAGTCGCTGGAGAACTACATCAAGCGTCTGCAGCAGCTTGAGGAAATCGCCACGTCATTCGATGGCGTCACCAAGACCTTTGCGATCCAGGCTGGCCGCGAAGTCCGCGTGATCATCGAACCAGATCGTATCGACGATTTGCGCGCCGATCAGCTGGCCAACGACATCGCCGGCCGTATCGAAACCGAAATGGAATACCCTGGCCAGATCCGCGTGACCGTCGTCCGCGAACGCCGGTCTGTGGCAATAGCAAAGTAGGGGCGAGACGAAGTCTCGCCCGTTATTGTAGGGGCGAGACGACGTAGGGGCGAGACGACGTAGGGGCGAGACGAAGTCTCGCCCGTTATTGTAGGGGCGAGACGACGTAGGGGCGAGACGACGTAGGGGCGAGACGACGTAGGGGCGAGACGAAGTCTCGCCCGTTGTTCCCTCGGACGCGGGAATCCACATCGAAAACCAAAAGAGCTCCTCGTGCAATTGCACGAGGAGCTCTTGTTTTTACAGTGGTTTCTGTTGTTAGCGGTCGAGACTTCGTCCCGCCCCTACGGTTTGTCCTGCGGTCTGTCCCGCGGTCGAGACTTCGTCTCGCCCCTACGGTTTGTCCTGCGGTCTGTCCCGCGGTCGAGACTTCGTCTCGCCCCTACGGTTTGTCCTGCGGTCCGTCCCGCGGTCGAGACTTCGTCTCGCCCCTACGGTTTGTCCTGCGGTCTGTCCCGCGGTCGAGACTTCGTCCCGCCCCTACGGTTTGTCCTGCGGTCTGTCCCGCGGTCGAGACTTCGTCTCGCCCCTACGGTTTGTCCTGCGGTCTGTCCCGCGGTCGAGACTTCGTCTCGCCCCTACGG
>VEQR01000103.1 GCA_018883125.1 Candidatus Kapaibacterium sp. | reverse complement strand
CCGTTACACCGGCTGAAACCGCTCCGGTGTCTGTCATTGCCTCCAACACCGCAAGCAAATGGCGTTCAGGTGCCACTGCGAAGAGACGCTGCTGTGGAGATGGCTCTTGATTCAGAAGGGAAACATCTGCCTTCAGCATGCCGCCTGATTGGCGCATCGACAATCCCCATCCCAATCCGCCATAAACCTGATTGTCGATACTATGAAGCCTCGCGGCTGCCCTCATGGTAAGCGCTGGCAGCATACGAAAATCGGCATGAAGAAATGCCTCGGGCTGCGTGCCATTGAATCCGGCAATGCTCAATGAAGAATCGACGCTGCGCGACTGCACGTGAGCTCCGGCGCGAAGCCGCAGGTCACCAAGTCTCCGCTCAAGTCGAACAACGAGACCCGATGTAGAAGCGTTGGTGGTGCTAACGAGTGATGTGTCACCCAGAAGAGCTGCTGACTCAATTCCAAATAGTCGATGCATCGACTGCCGACTGAGATACCCTTGGGCCGTCAGCAGGAATGTTGAGTCCGTATTCAGATTTCTCTGATATGTTACGGTGACATCGTTCCGTCGTGATTCATCGTTCAGCGTCCGATTGCCGGAGAATACCACCGAACGAGTTTCCTCGAACACACTGGCTGAAGCCGTTGTATCAAGTCCACCCCACACCTGCGTGTTTACCGTCGCAAGTCCATAGCGTACAAGAAGTGACTGCCGCGTATCAATAGTCCACCTCGTTTGCAAATCAAGATTCCACTGATCGAAATCGGTCCGCTGATAACGTCCGCGAGCTCCTGCTCGACGCACATTCATCGCAACATTCAGCCCCTTTGCAATGTTCTGGGAGTACACAACATTGGCCGCAACGAGATCACCGGCACCCTGATGGTACCACATGCTCATGAAAGGGGCAGATGTATTGTAGATCACGGATTGAAGATTGAGGAACGTTAACGATGAGGTACTCGATAGTCCCACGGCATCGGTGCCGTAAAGCACTTCTGCGCGTTCGATCATCGATACCGGGATTTGCGCAAGATGTGTCTGTCCGGACCAGAGGTCCGTGTGCGGACGCCCATCGATGCCAACAGTGAAATCCCGAGGCCCCGCCCCTAGAATGGACATGGCATCATACTGTCCAAAGCCACCGTTGCGAAGTGGAATAAACGGAGAGCGTCGGCGCAGCAGGTCTGCAAGGTTCTCATACTGGACCGTTCGAATACTCTGCTTTCGGATCTCGAATGCTGAAGGCGAAGAACTATCCGAAAGAGCACCAAGTGTCCTATCGGGAAAAAGCAGCGTGTCCGTTGCTGCCTGCATCACACCAGCGGTCATGAACAGCAGGCCAAGCACCATTAAAAAGTACAGCCTCATCCGATCGACGATTCGTCGATCAAATGAGGCTGCTGACATCGTGGTTCCGAACTTCAATCGAGTCGGTCCTCAATGCTATGAAGCTTCAGATTCCGTCGGCGCTACGTCTTCGGCGTCTTCATCACGACTTACCGTCGTGATGTCGGCGATATTGTCGCCTTCTTCAAGGCGAATAAGCTTTACGCCCTGCGCGTTGCGTCCAAGAACACGCACGTCCTTCACCGGCTGACGGATAAGGATGCCGTTGGTGGTGATGACAACGAGATCCTCGCTGTCATTCACCTCTAGGATGGCACAGATGGTTCCCGTCTTCTCTGTCATGTTCATCGCGATAACGCCCTTTGCGCCGCGCTTTGTCTTACGGAAGTCCTCAACAACAGTGCGCTTTCCGATGCCCCGTTCACCCACAATGATGAGCTGCGCATCTGAACGGCGAACAGCGGTGAGAGAGATCACATGGTGGTCATCCAGCAGCGCAATACCGCGCACACCGGCAGCAGCACGACCCATAGGACGCACGTCGGACTCATGAAAACGCACCGCAAGACCATTGGACGCACCGATGAGAATCTCCATCGATCCATCCGTAAGGCGGGCACCTATGAGTCTGTCATCGTCATCGAGGTTCACAGCAATAATGCCATTCGAACGCACGTTCGCGAAGTCCTTAAGAGCTGTCTTCTTGACCGTTCCATTGCGAGTGGCCATGAAGATGTAAACGTCGTCCTTCTCAAAATCCGTCACAGACAGGTACGCTGTGACCTTTTCATCTGCCTGCTTTTGAATAACGTTGGCCAGTGAACGCCCCTTAGCTGTACGAGATCCCTCTGGAATGTCATAGACCTTTTGACGGTAGACACGACCACGGTCAGTAAAGAACAGCATGTAGTGATGCGTAGAAGCACGGAACACATTCTCCACCCAATCGTCATCGTAGGTACCGGAACCCGAGACTCCCCTGCCACCACGATGCTGTCGACGATAGTTTGTTACTGCCGTACGCTTGATGAAGCCATTGTGCGAGATAGATACGATCACCTCTTCATTGGCGATCATGTCTTCGAGGGTGAAGTCCTTCGCATCGTAAACGACTTGCGTGCGACGCTCATCGCCATACTTCTCAACCAACTCCTTCAGCTCGGTCGAGATGATCTGCATCTGCAGGTCCTTGCTTGCGAGAATTGAGCGGAGATGCTCAATGGTCTTGATGAGCTCGGCATATTCGTTCTGGATCTTCTCACGTTCAAGGCCAGTAAGGCGCTGCAGGCGCATATCGAGAATGGCCTTGGCTTGGATCTCGGACAGACCGAAACGTTCCTGTAGTCGCGCAGACGCCATCGGCACGTCCTTCGACTCCTTGATCGTCTTGATCACCGCGTCGATGTTATCGAGCGCGATAATGAAGCCCTCCAAGATGTGAGCGCGCTTCTCTGCCGCGTCAAGATCAAACTTCGTGCGGCGCACCACTACTTCATTCCGGTGCTTAAGGTACTCTTCCATGAGTTCCTTCAGCGTCAGAATACGTGGGCGTCCGTTGACAAGTGCAAGCATGATAACCCCGAAGGTCACCTGCATCTGTGTGTGCTTGTAGAGGTTGTTCAGCACAACCATCGGCGTTGCATCGCGCTTCAGCTCAATGACGATGCGAAGCCCGTCACGATCTGATTCATCGCGGATGTCCGAGATGTCCTCAAGGGACTTTGCTTTGACCAGATCGGCGATCTTTTCGATGAGACCTGCCTTTGACACCTGATACGGTAGCTCGGTAACGATGATTGCTTCGCGTCCCTGCTTATTGGTTTCAATGCTCGCCTTGGACCGCACGAGGATCTTTCCACGCCCGGTCGTGTAAGCACTGCGAACCCCTTCATATCCGTATATGATGCCGCCAGTCGGGAAATCCGGAGCGGTTACATACTTGATGAGCTCTTGGTTTGTGATCTCCGGATCGGCAATCACCGCCTGAATACCCGAGACCACTTCCCGGAGATTGTGTGGCGGGATATTTGTAGCCATGCCAACGGCGATACCGTTGGCACCGTTCACCAGCAGCGTCGGCAAAACAGCCGGGAGAACCGTAGGCTCTTCCAGCGAATCGTCGAAGTTCGGACGGAAATCAACGGTGTTCTTGTCGATGTCACGGAGAACCTCCATGGCCAGTCCGGCCATGCGAGTTTCCGTGTAGCGCATCGCAGCGGGCGAATCACCATCGATCGATCCGAAGTTGCCCTGACCATCGACGAGCGTGTAGCGCATGGACCACGTCTGTGCAAGACGCACCATGGCATCATACACAGCCGAATCACCATGCGGGTGGTATTTACCCAGCACTTCGCCAACAATACGGGCACTCTTCTTGTAGGGCCTGTTCGGCATCATGCCGAGTTCGTACATGGCGTAAAGAATGCGACGATGCACGGGTTTCATCCCGTCGCGCACATCCGGAAGCGCGCGGGAAACGATGACCGACATCGAATAATCGAGGTAGGAATCACGCATCTCGTCCTCCATCAGGACGGTCATGATCCGCTCATTGAGAAGTGCCATATCCCCTTAACAACAATGCTGTTTGCGAATCCACGAAAATACGAAAATGCCCCCTCCTGAAGGGGGCTCTAAGCCCCGTAATCAGGGCAATACAAGCAGGTTTTTGGTCACTGTGGATAATGTTCTTCCGTCCTGGCTGAGAAGCTCCACGACAAGCGAATACAAACCTGTTACAGGAGCGTCTACCAGGCCACCCTGGTCGCCAAGGTCGAAACTCACTGAGCTTCGTCCGGGCGCACTAGGAACCGTTGTTGAACGAAACAGGCGGCCTTGTACATCATAGGTCGACATTCGAAGCTGCGCAGCCACATCCACGAGCACCACATCGAACTTTACGGTGACTGTTGCGCCCTGTGTTGCCGGGTTTGGATAAACGAGAAGGTCCGACACCGATGATTGATCTTGTCGATAGAGCGATATCTCCGCCGTATCGCTATTCCCGCTGATATCGCGGGCTCGTGCAATCACAAGATTCTCGCCGGACTCCATGGGAAATGAGAAGGACAGAAGCGCTCGCGCATCGCCGCCCCACGTCTGTATCTCCCGCAAACGGGATGTACCAAGGAACTCCCAGCCTGTGACGTTGTCGCGTCTGATCCTGGTGCCATTTACGAACACCGTGATGTTCTCCGAATTCTCAATTGGCAGATTGCTCTTGTCGTTCACCAGAACTGAGAGCTTTGGTTCAGGAGCAACGTTCGCCCCGTCATTACATGGAACATTGTCGGCATAGAGAACAACCTCGGGAGGGATAGAATCTTCGCTGACGGTGCCAAGCCCCTTCCACTGCCAGAAGATTCGCTGCTGGAGCGGAAGCGAACCTTTGGGATCGATTTCATACTGCAGAACCATCTGCCGAGGCGCACTCTCCGTCAGGAGCCTAAATGAACCCACGGCTTCGGACGATGGGGCCACACGAATCGTATCAGTTTGAACGCTAAGCACCTCACCGGAAGTGTCGCGAGCAGTAAGCCGAAATGGAACCAGCACGTCCGAATGAGATCGCCGAGCATTTACCACCTTTGGCATCAACACCAGCGTATCACCTCGTGGTACGGTATCGGAAACCGTACCAGCTCCATTGACGATGATCTGTGGTCGCGGCGAGTACTCCATGTCAACGGATTCAATGAACGGTGCGGAGTCTTCCTCCTCTGCACGCATTGCAATCGATGCCAATCGATAGGTGTACCCACTCTCAGGACTCCATGCTCCAGATATCGACAGGGTGTCCGTGGATCCAGAAATACTCGTGCGAACGGCCATGATCGACGCCTTGCCTCGTGAGCGAAGAACCACGGAGTTCCATCGTCCAACAGCTATTGTTGGTAGTGGCAGCGTAAGATCCGAGGCAGTGAAGGGAACATCCACCGTGGAACTGACAATTCCACCACTCGAAGAGAACCTCTCTGCTAGGGGGCTTGCCGTATCACCAACGGATCCAATCAGCACATACGAAGATGACGGCTGCAGAGAATCTGCAAAGCGTGCACCAAAGCGACGAAGCTGCGCTCGAAACTCCTCAATCAACGTATCACGCTTGAACCGCGTAAACGACTCGTCACAGGCAACCATCGCAACGATGTCACTCGATCGCACAGAGTCGCGAAGAAAGCGTATACACTCACGCGCATAGCCGTTGTGCCCCGTTTCCAAAGGCGTGGCATTGGGCGATGTATCATATCGACGGATGGCGCGGGGCACAGAGTCATACGGTGCGAAGACAACGAAGTTCAACCCCTGACGAAAGGAATTTTCGAGAATAATGCTGTCTCTCAATCGAAACGACATGTACGGCTGACGCACCGGATCATTGGTGGGCTTGCCGCCTGAGAGTACCGTCATGGGTATCGGAACCTTCGGTAAGGTCAGAACATTACGAGTACTGTCAACGAGGCTTGCCGTGCCCCCTGATAGCTCATCGGCAAGGAAACGATGGCGCGTTGGACGATTCGCACCTTTCGATGCGATGAATGGTTGCCAAGCGATCTTTGCCGCTGCCGAACCCGTGGACTGATGCGGCCAGACACCAATCCAGTAGGTACGTCCGGAATCAAGATTTAGGGGGCTTTCCATCCGCCAATCAACGATCATCGGAGCACCGTTGACGCTCCGTCGCGGTTCGGACGCCGTTGAACGAACGAGAATGGACGCGGTATCGGGTCGCGAACAAACAGCAAACTCCAGCGCGAGTTCACTCTCGCGACCGGGCTTCGACAAGACGTCAAGAACTCGAACACTGAGAGTTAGTGGATCAACAACCTCATAGGCATCGGGTTCAAGGATCACCATCGAACGACGACGCACCTCAAGCTGCGCAGTAGCAATATTATTCGACGTCTGGTCTGCGAGAACACCGGACGGATCGGCCGTCAGTGTGAAACGGTGAAGTCCCGGCATCCCGGCGATAGAAACTCGAAACTCAAGAGGCATTGTGCGGCAGAAACCGGCTGAGACCTTCCGGATGATGGTGTCGGATACCTCGCCAAAACTCCGGATTAGCCGCACTTCGACGTCTCTCTTCGTGGCAAGCCCCTGATTCCAGAGATCTGTTCTGATGAGAAGTACACTGTCTTCATCAACAATCGGCGAGGTACCTGCGGCATTGGTAAATGTGATGCGATCCGACGCAACGCTCAACTCAGTCGCGGTATCGATCCGCACGCGTGTAAATGGGTCTCCGAGCACGCAAAACTGGAAAGCAGCATTGTTGCCGTAGGCCGTATTTGACTTGGCAAAGGTGAGCTTTGCCGCGTACGTCAGCGCACCAAGGTCGCGGATCGTTGTGCTATAGAGAATCTCGTGGCAGAGGTAGTGCATCATGTCTGCAATACCGATGTACTGATACCCCGTTGAACCGATAGATCCCACAGCACCTTTATCGGGTTCGAGCAAATACT
>VEQR01000195.1 GCA_018883125.1 Candidatus Kapaibacterium sp. | reverse complement strand
AGGGCAAGTACGTCTATGTTCGCGGTGTTAGTGACCGCTACAACAACACAACGCTCAACGGAACTACGCTCTCCTCCACCGAGCCGGACAAGAAGGCGTTTGCCTTCGACATGTTTCCATCGGAGCTATTGGAGAACGCCAATGTTGCGAAGTCATTCACACCGGACTTGCCGGGTAATTTTTCCGGTGGCCTCGTTCAACTCAACACGATCGATTTCCCGAGTGCATACTCGATAAAGGTAAGCGCGTCGCAGTCGATGAACGACTACGTGACCTTCCACAAGGGTCAGTTCCTTTCCTATAGTGGTTCATCGACGGACTGGCTTGCATCAGGGGGCTCAGACCGGGCGTATCCGGACGCCATCCCTTCCAATCGCCAGGAGTTTCTCCAGTTGAACCAGAGTGCCCAAACGGGCAATCAGGACGCCGCGTTGAAGGTGGCCAGTATTGGCCGGTCATTCCGTAACGATCACTGGGATACTCGCTATAGCTCAGCACCCACTAACGGAGGTATGGGGGTGACGATGAGTCTGCCGATCGATATCTCGGATTCTGACGCTCTGGGCATTGTTGCGAACGTGAATTACAGCAGCGCGTATTCGATGAATCGTATGACCCGTTCTGCGCTGCAGTTCAATCGTGACCTTCAATTCGAGAAGCACGGATACACTGCGGCTCGCAGCGTCAATCTGGGCGGGTTGTTCAATGTGGCTTATCGGATGGGCCCATCATCGACGGTCTCGTTCAAGAACGTGTACTCGCGCTCTATGGACGACGAAAGCCTCGAGCTTGATGGTGAGAGTTATACGCAGGGTCAAGTACGCCGTGAGTTCGGCTTTAGCTACGTCGAGAAGCAGCTCTTGAGTTCGCAACTGGGCGGTGAGCATACGCTTGGCTTCATCAGCAATGCCGTTGTGGATTGGAAGCTTGGTTACTCACAGTCGGTGCGGGACGAGCCGGATTACCGCCGGCTGCAGTATTCGCGTCAAACGTCAGATCCTGCCGGAACGTTGATGATCAACTTTTCGCCCTCACCGATCGGCGATGGGACAACGGCCGGACGTTTCTTCTCGAGAATGGATGAGTTCTATCGAAATGCCGCTGTGAACGTTCAGATACCAGTCGGGTCTTTCAAGTTCAAAACTGGTGCCTTGCATGAGTTTCGCAATCGCTCGTTCGGTGCGCGCTCGTTCACGGTCATCCAGTCACGCAACTACGTTGGTGACATTGACAGCCTGCTGCAGGTCAACGAAAATGGTCCTGTGAATCCATACCGTGCGTTTGCGGATTCCAACTTCTCGGCAGAGCGGCTGATGATGTCTGAGGAAACGCGGAAGTCGGACAAGTACGACGCCTCTGAGCAGCTGACAGCGGCCTATGTGATGACGGAAGTTCCGTTCAGAGCATTGGATATGGGTTGGCGTGTGATTGCTGGAGCTCGCGTTGAGAGCAGCCGACAGGAGCTTGCCTCATTTGACGTGCAGGATCAGCCCGTGAATCCGGTTGTAGACATTACCGATGTGCTTCCATCGCTCAACGTTGTGGTGAGTCCGAACGACAAGATGAACGTCCGCTTCAGCGCCACGCAGACCGTTGCACGTC
>VEQR01000194.1 GCA_018883125.1 Candidatus Kapaibacterium sp. | reverse complement strand
AGGGCAAGTACGTCTATGTTCGCGGTGTTAGTGACCGCTACAACAACACAACGCTCAACGGAACTACGCTCTCCTCCACCGAGCCGGACAAGAAGGCGTTTGCCTTCGACATGTTTCCATCGGAGCTCCTGGAGAATGCCAACGTTGCGAAGTCATTTACACCGGACCTGCCGGGTAATTTTTCCGGTGGCCTCGTTCAACTCAACACGATCGATTTCCCGAGTGCATACTCGATAAAGGTAAGCGCGTCGCAGTCGATGAACGACTACGTGACCTTCCACAAGGATCAGTTCCTTTCCTATAGTGGTTCATCAACGGACTGGCTTGCTTCAGGGGGTTCAGACCGAGCGTATCCGGACGCCATCCCATCCAATCGCCAGGAGTTTCTGCAGTTGAACCAGAGTGCCCAAACGGGCAATCAGGATGCCGCGTTAAAGGTGGCCAGTATTGGCCGGTCATTCCGTAACGATCACTGGGATACACGCTATAGCTCAGCACCCACTAACGGAGGTATGGGGGTGACGATGAGTCTGCCGATCGATATCTCGGATTCTGATGCTCTGGGCATTGTTGCGAACGTGAACTACAGCAGCGCGTATTCGATGAATCGTATGACGCGTTCTGCGCTGCAGTTCAATCGTGATCTTCAATTCGAGAAGCACGGATACACTGCGGCTCGCAGCGTCAATCTGGGCGGGCTGTTCAATGTGGCCTATCGGATGGGCCCATCATCGACGGTCTCGTTCAAGAACGTGTATTCGCGCTCTATGGACGACGAAAGCCTCGAGCTTGATGGTGAGAGTTATACGCAGGGTCAAGTACGCCGTGAGTTCGGCTTTAGCTACGTCGAGAAGCAACTCTTGAGTTCGCAGCTGGGTGGTGAGCATACGCTTGGCTTCATCAGCAACGCTGTTGTGGATTGGAAACTTGGTTACTCACAGTCGGTGCGGGACGAGCCGGATTACCGCCGTCTGCAGTATTCGCGTCAAACGTCAGATCCTGCCGGAACGTTGATGATCAATTTTTCGCCGTCGCCGATCGGCGATGGGACAACGGCCGGACGTTTCTTCTCGAGAATGGATGAGTTCTATCGAAATGCCGCTGTGAACATTCAGATACCAGTCGGGTCTTTCAAGTTCAAAACTGGTGCCTTGCATGAGTTTCGCAATCGCTCGTTCGGTGCGCGCTCGTTCACGGTCATCCAGTCACGCAACTATGTTGGTGACATTGACAGCCTGCTGCAGGTCAACGAAAATGGTCCTGTGAATCCATACCGTGCGTTTGCCGATTCCAACTTCTCGGCAGAGCGGCTGATGATGTCTGAGGAAACGCGGAAGTCGGATAAGTACGACGCCTCTGAGCAGCTGACAGCGGCCTATGTGATGACGGAAGTTCCGTTCAGAGCGTTGGATATGGGTTGGCGTGTGATTGCCGGAGCTCGCGTTGAGAGCAGCCGACAGGAGCTTGCCTCATTCGACGTGCAGGATCAGCCCGTGAATCCGGTTGTAGACATTACCGATGTGCTTCCATCGCTCAACGTTGTGGTGAGTCCGAACGACAAGATGAACGTCCGCTTCAGCGCCACGCAGACCGTTGCACGTC
>VEQR01000193.1 GCA_018883125.1 Candidatus Kapaibacterium sp. | reverse complement strand
AGGAGGTGAAACGACAATCCCCGAAGCAACGATGCCTTTCGGTTCGTCACCCGTTCGCATGACGTAGAACGGCATTCCAATTCGTATCCTGCGTGGACCGAAGATCTTCCATGTCTCAACATATGGCTTGCCTCGAGCGACATCCTCGATCCTTTCCTCCAGACCAGGCCACGCCCATCTCTTCGGATTCCACAGAAGAATCAAACACTCAGAGGATTCACCTTCTCGACTGCGATCAACATGGTCGGAGTGTGTGAGAGAGGTCAATGCTGCCGCAACACCATCATGCAGATCTCCTTGGGGAACGGTGCTTCCATCAACGAGCACCCAGTCGAGGCCGGTGTGAAGCGCTCCACAATGTTTGATGTGCTCCGCCCCATGATGATCCACAAGCGCACGATAGTGATCGGTGGTCATTAGACAGCCGATCGACTCGCGACTGTATGGCACGTACACCCACGTGCCCATGAATGTTACCGGATGCACACCGTGCATCGTAACATCGAACTTCAGACGGTCATCGGAATCATCAATTCCCGAGCTACGGATGACCTCATACAACCACTGGGTGCTATGCAGACCCCATTCGGGGTCCGACGATACCCGCACGCTCTGCCAAATGTCATCCTGTCCGCTGCTCATTCGCACGAGAGCGTCAGATGTTCATGATGGTTGCTGAGGGGGCGGAGATGAGGGCTTCCAACTCGCTCAGTTCCGTGATCTCTGCTGAGCGCCACGTTCCAAAACTGCCTGCCTGGTTGACGGCTGCGATCCAAGCCTGAAGGGCTTTGCGCTTTGCACGGCTTTCATCGTTGGGTTGCCCCTTGACCTCCAAAATCAGCGTTTCGCCACTTGCCATGCGGACAAGAAAGTCGGGCAAGTAGCGCCGACGTGATCCGTTCCATAGATAGGAAATGTAAAAGCCGAGATGGTCGTTCTTGGCCCACGACTGCACGGTTGCGACATCGGCACGCTCAAACGTCTCTGCTACGAAGGACTCCCAAGCGGAATCGGTGGCAACCAGATTCACATGCGACCGCTGCGCTGGACGCACCTTCTTGGTCGTGTACCACGTGCGCATGTCGCCCGTGCGGCCAATCGGATTGTCATCGAACACAAGCTCTGTAGACTCCCGATTCTGAATGGCGACATAGACCATCAGATGCTGAATGATCGGGTCAAGACACTGGCCGATGATAATGCGCCGAGCTATGGTATCGTTGGCCGCACGGTTCTTTATCTGAAGCTTGTCCGAATTGATAAATCGACCGATGATCTGGATCAGCTGAAGCGCCAGGAAATCCCTCCTGCCCGGATATCCATCAACAAGCTGTTCAACAGCTCGTTGGGCAGCGATAAATGTCAGTCTCTGCAGACGGAATTCATCGGGCATCAACGAGAGGTCAATCTCGGTGACCTTTGAGAAGTCCTCTGCGCTCCCAAGCGCCGGCGCGATCTCTGCTCGTACGGGCACAGATGTCGGGTCGATCACATACGGTTCCACGGCATCCCAATCGATCTCCAGCTTGGGCTTGAGCGTGTACTCCACGCGCACCACATTGGGCCAGGTGATCTCGTGTTCGGCCTTGTTTGGGTCGATCGCG
>VEQR01000192.1 GCA_018883125.1 Candidatus Kapaibacterium sp. | reverse complement strand
GCCGGACGCATCGTCGATATTCGCGTGCTCGATCATGTGATCATCGCCGGAGATGACTATACGTCGTTCGTCGAACGTGGTCTGATCTGACACACCATGCGTTGCCGGAATTCGTCATCGCGATGTCTTTATCCACGACGCGTAACAGCCCCTTTCCCGATTGAACTGACAATGAACTTTACGGATTACTACAAAGAGCTGGAGCTCGAACGCACCGCATCGGAAGACGACATCAAGAAGGCGTTTCGCCGACTTGCACGCCAGTACCATCCGGATGCAAATCCCGATAATCCGCAGGCAGAAGAGCGGTTCAAGCGGATCAGCGAGGCATACGAAGTTCTGGGCGATGCGACCAAGCGCGCCAAATACGATCAGCTCTCACGCCAGACATCCGGCTATCAGCGGTCAGGGGGCAAGCAGGGCGCACCTTCGTTTTCGATGGATGACGTGGGCGATATGTTCAGCGGTACATCGTTCGGTGATCTTCTCTCGGAGCTTTTCGGACAAACCAGATCAAATCAGCGCACAACTTCTGCTCGCAGCCGAGCCGCCCCGCGGCGCATGCCTGTGTATACCGTGACGCTTTCGCTGGGAGAAGCCTTTGCCGGTGTGTCAAAAAGGTTGACGCTTGGTGAAACAACTGCCGATGTTTCCTTCCGTCCGGGAATTGCCAGCGGGCAGAAGCTTCGCATCGGCAATGCCGAACTCGAGGTCACGATCGCTCCGGATGTGCGATTTCATCGCGAGGGCGATGACCTGCATGTACGCCACCAGATCGAACTGACAACGGCACTGCTCGGTGGACGCATCGAAATTCAGACACTCGCCGGCGCGATGCTCGCCATGACGGTTCCGCCCGGAACACAGAATGAGCGGAAGCTCCGCCTCAAGGGGCAGGGCATGCCACGATACACATCGCCGGACGATCGCGGTGATCTGTATGTGACGCTTGAGGTGAAGATCCCATCTGCACTTAATGATGAGCAAAAGGATCTTGTTCAACGCCTGCGAGAGAGTGGACTCTAAGGTTCGGTCAAGTACCCAGGGTTGCGTAACCTTGCAGGATGACGCGGATAACGTTCGACAAGGTCAGTAAATCCTATGACAATGTGCAGCCCCTTCGGGATGTATCGCTGAGCATCGAACCCGGCGAGTTCTTTGTGCTCGTCGGACCCTCGGGCTGTGGTAAGAGCACACTCCTGCGAATGATCGCGGGTCTGGAATCCGTTTCCTCAGGCACTCTCTCCTTCGATGAGACGCCTATGAACGATGTCGAGCCGCGCTTGCGAGACGTTGGCATGGTGTTCCAGAATTACGCGCTCTATCCTCATTTGACTGTTGCCGAGAACCTGGCCTTCCCATTGAAGATCCGCAAGGAGTCAGTCGAGAGCATACGGTCATCGGTCGATCGCGTTGCACACATGCTTGGTCTTACGGATCTCCTAGATCGACGTCCCAAGCAGCTTTCGGGCGGACAGCGCCAGCGCGTTGCCGTTGGCCGGGCGATCATCCGACGTCCACGCGTGTTCTTGTTTGATGAGCCCCTTTCCAACCTCGACGCACAACTGCGCACACACATGCGCACCGAACTCCGCACCCTGCAGCAC
>VEQR01000102.1 GCA_018883125.1 Candidatus Kapaibacterium sp. | reverse complement strand
GTCATCAGTCATCAGTAATCAGTCATCAGTCATCAGTCATCAGTCATCAGTCATCAGTCATCAGTCATCAGTAATCAGTAATCAGTCATCAGTCATCAGTCATCAGTCATCAGTAATCAGTAATCAGTCATCAGTCATCAGTAATCGGTCTTCGGCAATCCTTGCCCCCTGCCAAATGTCATACAAGGGGCGATGGTGGCTCGGTAGCATTGTGAGGCGTTGGCACTGCTTTGGCCAATGCAGCACATTGTTCACCGACTGGAGTTACCACCATGCATGCATACGTTCGACTGTTTCTATTGGCTGCTGCCATGGGCGCAGCACTAATTCCTGCTTTTGCGCAGGCACCACCTGTTGTCTCCACCAGATGGGGTTTGATGCTTGGGGGCAATTTCAACATGGCTGGAATTGGCTATGCGAAGTGGGTTACGGATCCGAAGAGGCCAGGTGGACAATTCAGTCAGGATCTGTATAAGGATGGTCAAGGGGGCGGACTCTACGGTGGCCTGACCTTTCAGACCTCGATCACCAGTGGCCTGCACTTTGGCGTTCGCGCGATGTACGACAGCCGTAACCTCTTGGCAACAGATGAGAAATCGTACAAAAAGGCCGACGGAATATCGGCTGCTGAGCCGAGCAAGTATTACACGGATGATTATGACTTCAAGATGAACTACGTGTCAATCGAGCCACATGTGAAGTTCTACATCGGCGACTACCTGCACGTTACAACGGGCGTTGGATTGGGAGCTGCTATCGAACAGAAATTCACCTACACCCCCGAAGGTAGCACACAGCAGAAAGACCTTGATGTGGCGGCTCCTGGCACGGTGAAGCACGGCATCACTGCCTCGGGCTTTGCGGGCCTCGGATATGATGTGTTTCTCTCCGCGCCGTCAGCATCCACCCAGTGGATCCTCACACCATTCGTCGAAGCCTCGTATATGGTGGGTCAGCGCGGCACAAACTACACGAACCAGAACGCGTTCAATGACGCGATGAGCACGGTCTCGATTCGTGGCGGTGTTTCGCTGGCCTTTGGTTCGGCGCCGGAAGTGATACAATCATACAGCGAACCAGCTCCTGCGCCAACACCGGCACCGGCACCAGGCAAACTGTTCCGCGCAGTTGAGCCCCGTGAGGGAGTCTATGCCAAGCGTATCGAACGGGCCGACTTCCCCTTGCGTCCGTACGTGTTCTTTGATCGTGGATCATCAGACATTCCGGATCGGTACATTAAGCTAACGCGTGATCAGACACGCAGCTTTGCCAACACGGCATCAAGCACAAGCATTGACGTTGGCGACGTTGAGCAGCGTCCGAATGTGCAGCGAAACGTGTACTACAACATTCTCAACTACATGGGATGGCGTTTAACCTCGTATCCCGGCGCAAGTGTTGAACTCTACTCCTCCGATCCCGATGGAGCAAAGGCAAGAGCGAATGCCGAAAGCGTCCAGAAGTACCTCGTCGACGTCTGGGGCGTACGCCCAGACCAGCTGAAGATCACCACGGGAGATCCGGAGCCGAGGTCCGGCACCAACCGCACAACTGGACCTCGTCTTGCCGATGAAAACCGCCGCGTGCAGTTCCGGAACATGCAGCCAGACCGGCTAGGTGCCCGTGTGATGGTCACCTCGGTGCGTCCGTCCGAAATGGAACACCAGATGCTGGTAGATCTCTCGGCAGTTCGTAACCTCTCGAGCTGGGGCGCCCGCATTGATGGCAACGGTCAGAGCCGGTCTTTCGGACCCTTCACGCAGGCAACCGCGTTCGTGGATCCCACGGGGCTTCTGCAGCCAAATCAACGTTCAGAAAAGTTCACGCTCACGGTGAATGCCACAACGCGGGACGGACAGACTCGAACAGAGTCAGAACAGCTGACACTTGTTCGCACGGATCAAGAAGGCACCTCTATGCGGCACCGCTTGAACTTTGAGTTCAATGACGACGATCCCGTGGCACGCTCGAAGAATTTTCTGATCAGCGATATCATTCCGGAAGTGCGCAATGGCTCGCGCGTGAACATCTATGGGCACACCGATGAGATCGGCAAAGCCAATCTTGAGCTCTCTATGAAGCGCGCCGATCAGGTGATGAACATCATGAAGGATGAACTCGCATCACGCGGTGTCCGCAACGTGCGGTTCACATCAAATGCTGTCGGTCAGGATGAGCCCCTTTTCGGTAATGACACGCCGGAAGGACGCATGTACAACCGCACGGTCGTGATCGACGTCATTCCGTAGCAGAGCGCTTCGGCATGAATCTCACGCACAGTCCGACGTAGGATGAGCGCGCCGGCATGGCCATGGCCAGCTCATCAAACGAACGCTCTGCCACCAGCGCGATGTCGAGGCGCGAGGTAGGACCCATGAGCGAGAGAGCGAGCTCCGCACGTGCATCGTAGGGCACGTCGGAGCTTGCTCCCGGACGTGATGAATACCAGGGGGCACTGGCAATACCCGAGATCAAAACACCGACCGTTGGCGCCAGCTCGAGTATGTTCTGCACGCGCATCCACGCCGCCCCCTGCATGCCCGACCACGAACCCATGCTCGATGATGGGCGGCGGTTATCGGAGGCGTTGAGGAACCACTCGGCACCGGCAGAGACGGACACACTTCCCACGACGGATTCCACCGATGGCAGGCTAACCGCCGCCGCAGGGCCGGTGAGGATGATGGTTCGTTGCTCTGCCTGAAGGGGGCTTATGGGGTTGTATTCGTCGGGTCCGGCAAGGTTATCGATGTCATGCTTACAACGATGCACAAAGCCGATCCGCGCTGCATAGGATTTAGTGATCATGTGCAACCAGAAGAACTCTTCCCACCGCATTGTCCGTGGATTGAAGCTAATATCGTTGAGCGGATTTGCCGTTAGCTCCTGATGGGCTTCGATCGTCGTGGTCCACTGGGTGGCCTCTGCTGAGTCGGTGAATCGGTATGGCTCCACCTGCACGTGCGTTCGAAACTGCCAAGCTTGTTCTCCGAAGGCCGAGCCCCACGATCGCTGAAACTCGCCCCCTCCCAAAAGGGTCGGCATAACTCCTTGGGCAACATTGTGCAGGGAAGGGGCTGACTCCCATGTCCGTGACGGGCGCACTTGGGCAAATGCTCCATGCCAAGCAAGGAACAGCGGAATGCACATCCTGATGAACAACCCGGCGAGACATGTTGTATGCATCGACCACTCCCCTAAGCATTTTGAATTCACCACGACGAAGGTAAAAAAAAGAAGGGGCGATGTCACGAGAGTGACACCGCCCCGTTGGATAGGCGTTGAGGGTGATTTACTTGATCACGCTGACTGGCACGACAACTACGTCGCTGCCCGTGCGGATGGTCAGCATGTAGCTGCCACTGGAAACCGTTCCGCCGGTGTTCAGTCGAACAACGGCGCCGGCATCAACAGCTTCGTGAGGCATGGTGTAGACCGTGCTGCCTGAGGCGTCGACCAGAGAGATCTGCATGCCGGCTGTTGACTTGCCGAAGCGGATATCAAGCGTGTTCTGCATCGGGTTAGGTCCAACCGTCAGACCGAATTCTGCGGCGTCGATGACGCCACCCGGTGTTTCGGCAGTGCCATCAAGATCCACCGATGAGTTACCGCCATTGGCCGAGCGAACCTGCAGCTGGGCTGTCTTCTTGCCGACCGTGCCCGGGGCGAACTTCACGCACACATCGGCCGTAGCTCCGGCAGCGATCGTTACCGGCATTGGCGTAACGACGCTAAACTCAGCGGCGTTGATGCCCGTGATCGTGGCTTGGTCGATGGTGATCTCCTGTGCTGAGCTGTTGGTGATCGTAACGCACTTCTCTGACGTCTTGCCAGTCTCGATCAGGCCGAAGCTCTGCGTGGTGGCATGAGTGTAGCGCATCAGGTAGTTGGCGCTCAGCGATACCGTTACCTGTGGCGTGGAGGCGGCATTCGAGCGGATGGTCATCGTGCCGTTGACGCGTCCCTTAACTGCCGGTGCAGCCACAATGGTCAGAGCGCGGTCAGCGCCCGGTGCGATGTCAAACGGAAGCCCCGGTGCGCCGCTGAGCGTGAAGTCCGATGGCGACAGGTTGATGGCCGTGATCGTCAGCGGAGCGTTACCCGTGTTCTTGATCATTGCCGGAACCGAGACCGACTTGGTGTAGCCGACAGGAATGTCACCGAAATCAACCGATTCCTGGGCAAGCGTAATCACCGGCTTCGGAACGACAGGATCGTTGACGTCAATCTTGGCGATCGTTGAAACAACGGCGCCGCAGCCATTGCTGATCCGGGCCGAGTAGTATCCGGCATCAGCCTTGACGACGCTGGCGATCGAATACGCAGCCGTCGTTGCGCCCTTGATGGCTTGATCGTTCTTGTACCACTGGATAGCGCGGATGTCGCTGGCTTCTACCGACAGGTTCAGGCGCTCACCTACTGTGAGCGTTGCGGCCTGCGGCTGCTTGGTGATGGCTGGCCTGGAGAGGACCGTGATAGTTGCCGTATCGCTTGTGCCGGTCAGCCCACAGGTGCCTGTGGCAACCAGAACGTACTTACCCGCGTCAGTTGGCTGTGTGGCGCTAATGACAAGAGCGTTCGCCGTTTGGCCATCAAGTGACTTGCCGTCCTTGAACCACTGATAGGTAAGACCAGTGCCGTTAAATGATCCGACAAGCGTCGTGGCCGTGCCGGCACAAGCGTCAATGCTCTTCGGCTGCGCTGAAACCACCGGAGCACGGAAACCGGAAACGCGAACGGTTGCTGACTGGACACTGATGACGCAGTTGTTCGGATTGGCGATGGCCGAGGTAACAAGGCAGTAATACTGCCCGTTCATCGAGTAGTCATATTTGTTGAAGCTGATCGAAGCGCTTGTTTGATTGGTCACCGGCTGGCCATCCTTGAACCACTGATAGGCAAGGTTGGTGCCAACAGCAGCCACAGAAATCGTGTTATCGGTTCCCGGGCAAACGTCAAGACCCGTCGGCTGACGTGTGATGCGTGGCTTGATGGCCACTGACACCGCAATCGGAGCACTGGTTGTGCTCGGCGAACATGTTCCGGAAACCGTACAAGTGTAGTTGCCAGCTGTTGTTGCCTGGGCATTCAGGATCACAAGGTTCGAATCTGTTGCTCCGGCAATAGCCACGCCGTCCTTAAACCATTGGAACGTGCGGCCGCCACCGGTGGCACGCAACCGGAGTGTGTCATTGCCAGATTCGCAGACAACGCGCGGGGATGATGGAGTGACCGTGATCGTTGGTGCACCGATGATCGTAACACGTGCCGAGCCGGACGTCGTTGTGGCCGTGGCCGGGTTGCAGCTATTACGCAGTACGCAGCTGTAAATACCGGCATCGCTTACCGTGGTGCTCGGGATTGTCAACGTTGGAGTGGTACGAACGCCAAGGCTGATTGAGTCGCGGAACCACTCCCATGTGCCGTTGGTCAGATTTGATGACACCGTTAGGGTGAGAGGCTGACCAGAGCATGAGGTGACAGTAGTTGGTGGCTGAACCGTGATCGTTGGCGGTACGCAAGGCACGGACACGACGAAGGTTCCGATATTCTGATTGACATTGAGCGGGGTTGTAGGACCAGGACACGTCGGACGCTGAGAACCCGAAGCCGAATACGTACCCGTAAAGAGGGTCGTGCCGGCCGCTACTGCAGTTATCGTCAAAGTGGCACTATTCCACCCGTCTCCCCAAGCATCAAATGCGCGAACTTGGTACGTACTTGCTGGTACGTTGATGGTAAGATTGTTCGCCAATGCTCCCGAGTACGGTGCCTGACAGTGCACGGTTGTGTTTGTGGCCGTGTTGATGATCTGCCAGCCTACCTCGGATGGGAAACTGCCGTTTGTTGAGGTGATACGAATGTCAACCTGCGCTTGCACGCTGGCAATGCATGCCAAAAACGCTACAAGGCACGAACAGAGAAACTGTCGGCTCATAGATGATCCCGAGAAAAGATTTTTGAGTAGAAACACACCTCTCGTTGCGGTTTGCGTGAGGTGCCCTTTGGTGCGTTGACCAACCATCAACAGCTGAATCAGCCGCATTAGTCTGGAAATCTACGTAACGAATACGATTTTACAATCCTATCCTTTTTACCAGTCCCGGCGGGAATACGTCGTGAGTTTCGGCCACTGCCTATCCGCACGCACCCGTGCGAACCCAAGTCTGCCAATTTCTTGACGAGCAACTGGCAGAGTGAAGTTATACGGGTACTACTTATTGCAGTTCAACCATCGGAAAGAAGACCTGCCTTTGCCATCAACGATCCACAGACCAAACATCGGTGTAGTCATTTCCGGCAAAGAGAAGGTTATTAGCCCATTCTCAAAGCAACGTTCTTGATAATCGACAACGGCGGTCCTACCCAGGGCATCAACGCAAAACACGGCTGCAACGGGAAATGGTGCTTCGATGTGTACCTGACGTCCATGACACAACACCGATAGTTCTCGCGAAGTCGAGGACTCCACTCTGCTGGTTTCGCTACCAGTTGTGAACATCCCAAGTGCGCCAGTATCAGCGTAGGTGGTCTTTTCAATAACTCTCCAGAAGTATCGAGTACTCGGTAGCAGACTATCGAAAGTCACCAACCCAACGGAGTCGGCAATCTTTCGGCGCGGGGCGGGATCGGCAAGCCCCCTGCTCAGGAGGACCTCGTACTGGCCGTTTGTCCCCAATACCGTGTACCTCAGTTTTGCCCCTGAGGTTGATACATTCCGCTCATCAATAGCCGGGCTGATGGGAATCATTGCCTGATCGGGCGCAGGTGCCGTACATAGGCCGAGAGTGTCAGACCATAACAAGCACCGATCTTTGGCCAAGGCACCAACACGCCAATACACAGCCGCTCCAGGTGACGGTACATCAAACG
>VEQR01000101.1 GCA_018883125.1 Candidatus Kapaibacterium sp. | reverse complement strand
GTACCTCAGTACCTCAGTACCTCAGTACCTCAGTACCTCAGTACCTCAGTACCTCAGTACCTCAGTACCTCAGTACCTCAGTACCTCAGTACCTCAGTACCTCAGTACCTCAGTACCTCAGTACCTCCGTACCTCCGTACCTCCGTACCTCCGTACCTCCGTACCTCCGTACCTCCGTACCTCAGTACCTCCGTACCTCAGTACCTTACTCTCCGGCCTTTACGTCTTCTGCTTCTTTTTTTTTGCGGCAGGGAAGAGGATGTTATTAAGGATAAGCCGATAGCCCGGAGACGTTGGGTGGAGCTTGAGATCTGTGGCCGGATCACCAACGGCGTGACGGTAGTCTTCCGGATCGTGTCCGCCGTACCAGGTGAATGTTCCGCGCCCGACGTTGCCATGGATGTAGCGGACCTGGTCGGTGCCCTCGCGTTCGGCCAGGACGAGGACCGACTTCTTGACCTGTTCCTTGTGAAAAGCTGTGGTTTGGCCAAGAAAACCCTTGATCACGTTCACATGGCATTGCGTCAGCATGGTTGGAACGGGATCGTATTTAGCTGAGAAATCGAACAGTGTAAAGTAATCGCTCGACTCTGTCTGGAGGATCGTACTGGCGTCCACGTCAATGCTTGAGTACTCATACTGCAGCGGATTCATCACCAATTTGAAGTTCTCGAAGGCAAAGCACTTCGAGTAGTCTAGCTTCTGATTCGCTTGCATATCCACGGGGTCTCCATCGAAGATCTCGGCACAGATATCCACGCCATCAGCTGCCAGGGCGATATCGTATGTGTCGGTTGCCGAGCACATGGCGAACATGAAGCCCCCTTGCGAGACGAAGTCGCGGATCTTGTGAACCACAGCCTTCTTCAGTTCGCTCACCTTAGCATAGCCAAGTTTGCGGGCGGTGTTTTCCAGCAGGGCAACCTGTTGGATATACCAGGACTCGCCGGCAGAGTTCGCATAGAACTTTCCGAACTGTCCGGTAAAGTCTTCGTGATGCAGGTGAAGCCAATCGTATTCCGAGAGTTTTCCTTTGATGACCTCTTCATCCCAGAGCTTTTCGTATTTCACCTCGGCGTATTCCATCACCAGGGTAACGGCATCATCCCACGGACGAAACCCAGGCGGAGCATAGACGGCAATGCGCGGAGCTTTCTCGAGTCGAACCACGTCCATATTCGTCTTTTCGGACTGCACTTCGGAATAGATCGTAGCCACCGAGGCACCATCGAGCGACTCAAAGAACACGCCACGGATGCGACACTCCGAGGCGATTGCCTCCGAGTAGTCCGTTACAAAGCTGCCCCCTCGATAATTCAGGAGCCAGTCCACCGGCTGATCGCGCGTCAGAATCCAGTACACGATCCCATAGGCCTTCAGGTGATTCGTCTGCTCCAGATCCATCGGGATCATAAGCTTTTGTGCCTGCCCGCAGGAGAGCGTAAGCAGCAGCATCAGGATGGTGGAACGGAGGCGATTCATGTGGCGTTGAGTCACGAATCTACGGCAGACATATTGCTCGTGAGCACATGCTGCTTGCCATGGAACCATCATTGACGAAATTCGCACTGCAAACATGGGCCTGATTCCTGCCGTCATCATCATCGTATTGTGGCTCGGACACCTTGTGTGGACGCTTGCTGCTGCCCCTCTGGCTGATGTTCAGGGGGCTGGTTGGTTGTGGGTGATACTGCATGTTGCATTGCAGGGATATCTCTCAACGGGTCTTTTCATCACGGCCCACGATGCTATTCACGGAACGGTCTCGCGCTCTGGTTGGGTGAATACATGCATCGGAACCACGGCAGCATTTCTGTTTGCCGGGCTCTCGTACACTCGTCTGAGCACGAACCATCATCTGCATCACGCGCATCCTGCTGATGATGCGCTCGACCCGGATTATCATCCGTCGAACCGATATCTGCCCTGGTTTGCTTCGTTCATGAAACGCTACGCCACCCTTCAGCAGTTCGTTATCATGGGAGTGGCGTTCAACGTGCTGAAGATCTGGGTACCCGAGCCAAAGCTGTGGGTGTACTGGATCATACCGGCGTTCATCGGTGCGTTTCAGCTCTTTACCATTGGCACATATCTCCCGCACCGCAAGCCCCATACCCACGACATGCCGCACAATGCCCGGTCGATGAAACTCAACCATCTGCTGGCAATGCTGTCCTGCTACTTCTTCGGTTACCACACCGAGCACCATCTTTCGCCCGGCACACCGTGGTGGAAGCTCTGGCGAGTGAAGGAACAACGTCAGGGGGCGATGCATCCGCATGGCGGGGAACTTTCGTAGATTTTGCTCCATGTCCATTTCGGTTACCGTCACCAACGCCTCCGGCGCCCGCTACCGCGGTCAGCAAGCGATGATCCAAAGCGTCGAGAAAGCGCTGAAGGCTCACAAGGTCAAGCATGCCCGTATCGATGTGATTCTGCTGACCGATCGACGCATTCGAACGCTGAATAAGCAGTATCTGCAGCATGACTATGCGACCGATGTGCTGACGTTTCCACTCGAAGATCAGCCTTTGTATGGCGAGATCTACGTCTCCCTTGAAACCGCCCGACGTCAGGCAAACGATTATGGCGTCACCGTCGTCAATGAGCTCGCCCGACTTGCCGTGCACGGCGCCTTGCATCTTCTCGGTTATGATGATGCAAGCACCGAGGACCGACAGGCGATGCATGAACTCGAGAACACCTACATCGTGAACCCCACCGCCAGCTTATGACCCACACCTACTCCGTTGAGCGCGTCATGGATGTGCTTACCTACATCATGCATGTCCAAGCGCCGGGAAGCCCCCTCACATCCGTCGATACCAAGGCACTGCGCTCTGCCGGCTTTTCCGAATCCGAGATCGCCGCAGCCCTTTCCTGGGTGATCGAGCGTGCCGGCTCCTCTGCCGACGATGCTCACGGACGCTTCCGCATTCTGCACGGCATCGAACAGAACATCCTCACACCCGAGGCATGGGGCCTGCTGATGATGTATCACGAAATGCGCTTCCTCTCCTCGGACGACGTCGAGCAGATCCTCGAACGCGCCGTGATGATCGGCATGGAACGCGAAGTCGATACACCGGAGATCAAAGCAATCATCGCCGCCTATGTCCTCTATACCGCAACCGCATCCCAAGCCAACCGCAGAATGCTCATGGGCGATGAGATGGTGAATTAGAGACGAGAGACGAGAGACAAGAGACAAGAGACAAGAGACAAGAGACAAGAGACAAGAGACGAGAGACGAGAGACGAGAGACAAGAGACGAGAGACGAGTGACAAGAGACAAGAGACGAGTGACAAGAGACGAGAGACGAGAGACGAGAGACAAGAGACGAGAGACGAGAGACGAGAGACAAGAGACGTTTGCTGACCTCAGCACTCTGTATTCAGTAACTCAGTAACTCAGTAACTCAGTAACTCAGTAACTCCGTACCTAAGTAATTCCGTAATTCCGTAATTCCGTAATTCCGTAATTCCGTAATTCTCTTCATTGGCCTCGTAGCTCAGTTGGATAGAGCGACGCTTTCCTAAAGCGTGGGCCGGAGGTTCGAATCCTCTCGAGGCCGCCAAATAGGTTTTAGGTGATGGGTTTTGGGTTTTAGGTTTTGGGTGTTGGGTTGCTGATCCCCGCATAATTGCCCAGGGCTTCAGCCCTGGGTTAGGGAATATTGAACTGGGATTGAATTACAGGGGATTGTTTGTTTGCTCCCATTTCCTTGTGCCAGGGCTGAAGCCCTGGGCAGTTATGCGAAGAGTTCGGCATTGTAGGGGCGAGACGCATGTCTCGCCCGTTGTGCATTGTAGGGTCGAGACGCAGTCTCGCCCGTTGGGCATTGTAGGGGCGAGACGCATGTCTCGCCCGTTGTGCATTGTAGGGTCGAGACGCAGTCTCGCCCGTTGGGCATTGTAGGGTCGAGACGCATGTCTCGCCCGTTGTGCATTGTAGGGTCGAGACGCAGTCTCGCCCGTTGGGCATTGTAGGGGCGAGACGCATGTCTCGGTCGTTGCCCTACTCCACATCACAGCCGCATTGCGGACATTTCCGGGATCGGTGGTCCTCTTCCGAGACCTCGGAAAAGCCCGAGGCCAGGATGCCTGCAGGGAGCGCCACGAGACCCACGCCGAGGATGGCAACGATTCCAGCGAGGAACTTGCCGAGGGGAGTGATCGGATAGATATCTCCATAGCCAACAGTGGTGAGCGAAGCTACAGCCCACCACATCGTTGCACTGATGGAACTGAAGGCCTGCGGCTGCGCATCATGTTCGACCTCGTACATCAAGGTCGACGAAAGCAGGAGCAGAAACATGACCACTCCGAAGGCAAGAGAAAGTTGACTGCGCTGCCGTTGAAACACCCTGCCGAGACGCTCAACGGCTGAAATGTAGCGCGACATCTTCAACACGCGGAACAGGCGGACCAATCGGAACATCCGTAGACTCCGAAGGTCCAAACCCATACCCAGCAGAATCATTGGCGCGATCGCAAGCAGATCGATGATCATCATAGGGCGCAGCATGTACCGCAGACGCCCCCAGAGTGGATCCGCATACTCTGGCTCAGCCACGCATGACCATAGCCGCAGCAGATACTCAACGGAGAAGAGCACGAGAAACAACTGGTCAGCAACGGAAAGGATGGACATCGCGCTATCACTCAGGCCCGGCTCTGACTCGATAACGATGCAGGCTACCGAAGCAAGAATAGAAAACAGAAGCACCTTGCTCACGAAATCATGAGTCCTGCTAGGGGGCTGCCCAGTAAGCACTTGGTGTATGCGTTGCGTGATCATTGTGTGTTCTCGTGCATGTTACCTTACCCCTCCATCCTTCCCACCAACCCCACGGTCTCCACACTCACCGTCGCAACCTTCTTGATGAGGCGGATGATGTAGGTCGGGTCGTCAACTCGGTTGGGATCGTTGGTGATGCAGAAGATGTCAGGTCTTGTTCAGTGTCGATGGAACAAATCCTTCCCGTTCCAGAGCGTCGACAATTCCGCGAATGAGGACGTTATTGCTGAAACCAATCGTGTACTGACGTGCCCCTTTGCTCAATGGCTGGAGCATCCCGCGCTCTATGAGTTTTCGTATCTGATAAGTGCGCTGTGCCGGCTTCATATTCTGCATCACCACCGTGAAGTCAGCAGCCTTTGCGATGCCCTTTCGCGCTACCGTTCGCAGAACTGCCGCCTCCAGATCGGTCACAAGCTGCCGTTGCTTGGCAACGGCCACCGCTGGCTCGAGGACCTTTTCACTGAGGTAGGAATAATCTGCCAGACGATCGACCTTTCGCAGTTCGTCGAGGATACCTCGAAGGACATATTCACACCAGCTTTCCAAGCCCCTTACAGAGCCTGTATCCGCGCGGCTAAGCATCTCGTAGTATCTATCTCGATCGCTGCAGAACACCGCTGTTGGATTCAGTACTCTGCCGCCCATACTCACGTTGAAGCCATACTTCAAGAGCAGAGCATATGACAGAAGCCGAACCACACGCCCGTTGCCATTGCCAAACGGGTGGATCCAGCTAAACCGATGATGCGCGAGCGCGACTTTGATAAGGTCATACTTGGCACTGTGCTGCTCGTTGATGAACCGCACCAATTCTTGCATGTACGATGATACCTGGACCGGATCAGGAGGAAGGTGGTCCGACTTGGCGATCCTCACCTGAACGACACGATAGGCTCCGGGTGTTGCGTCGCCTTCTCGCTTGAGATTCCGTACCGCAAGAACATGTAGTTCTCGGATAAACTGCTCCGTAAGGGGCGATCCTACTCGAATGCTACCGTCGATGTACGCCATCGCCTCTTCGATGTTCTCAAGCTCACGAAGCTCGTCAATCGGAGCTCGATGCTCGCCGTCAAGCTTACTTTCGATGTACTCGGACAACGTCGTGTGGTTTCCTTCGATGCGGGCCGATCCAAGACTCTCGAGCATGTGGAATATCCGCTTCAACTGGAAGAACACCGGCGCAGGTGTCGTACCTGCCAACCGAAGCCTGCGCACATGCTCAAGTTCGGTCACAACGTCCACGAGCGACGAATCGAACGTTGGGTTCAATACGTCGAGATCATAATGGGCAAATGTGGGCACTGATGCCATTATCTCAATTCTACATTTGGATTATCTTGAAAATGGCCCTGCAAGTCATTGCTCATCAATGCGTTGCGAATTGGCTTTGTGCAATTTATCTCTAATCTCACACAATGCGAAGTTAAACTTGCCCCACCAACCCCACGGTCTCCACACTCACCGTCACAACTTTCTTGATAAGGCGAATAATGTACGTAGGGTCGTCCTCGCGGCTTTTCATGTGACAACGAAGAGTTATATTGAGTTTAGTCAGTTTACAATGACAAGATAAACAGGCATAAGCTGACATAATCTTCATCAAAAAGCGCCGTGAACCCTGTATACAATCCATATTCTCCGGGAGCCGGATTGCGGCCACCAGAACTTGCTGGACGTGACGCGTTACTTGAGTCTGTTCGCGTTGCCTTGGCGCGCATTCGTGGACGACGCCCCGAAAAGTGTGTGATCATGGTCGGCCTCAGGGGTGTTGGCAAGACTGTTCTCCTCGATCGAATGCGAGATGAAGCGGAGGCCGCCGGCAACTTCACCCTACGGATCGAGGCTCCGGAGGGTAGGTCGTTACCGGCCATCATCGCGCCTCAGCTTCGACAAGTATTGTTGAGACTCTCGCGGGATGAGAGGGCAAAGGACTTTGCACAACGTGCATTGGCAGGATTGACCGGTTTTGCGAAGTCACTCAAGGTCAAGTATCAGGACATTGAGGTTGGCTTCGATGTTGAGTCTGAACCCGGACTGGCCGATAATGGCGACCTGGAACATGATCTTCAGGCACTTATGGAGGTCAC
>VEQR01000100.1 GCA_018883125.1 Candidatus Kapaibacterium sp. | reverse complement strand
TAAAGGAAGTGTTCCAACTGGACACCATTCGTTTGGTGCGGTCGGCTATCCTGCCTGACAGGGCTTACTTTATTGTCGAATAGGCTAATAGTGAAAGTTGAGCTGTACCGGGAATCACTTTTACACCGATGTAGTGACTTCAATGGGTCGTCCATGAACGGCTTTTTCATGGGTTGACAAGGCATCTTCTAACTCCCTATCTTGGCCAAGTTCGACCCCATTAATGATCAAGTTTCTCGACCTCAAAGAAATCAACGATGGCCTATCTCGTGAGATAGAGGCAGCAGCATTGCGAGTCTTACGTTCCGGATGGTACATTGGCGGAAATGAACTTCAAACGTTCGAAGATCAACTTTCCTGCTACCTAGGAGCAGGCCAAGTTGTGGGGGTTTCCAATGGGCTTGATGCGCTGCGGCTCATTTTCCGGTCTTACTTGGAACTAGGCCGCCTGAATGTCGGCGACGAGATTGTTGTTCCTTCAAATACTTTCATAGCCAGTGCGCTTGCGGTATCTGACTCAGGATTACGTGTAGTGCTGGTTGATCCAGATCCGAACACTCACAACATCAATGCTATGGGTGTTCGTAGCGCCATTACGCCAAGAACTCGGGCTGTTCTTTTGGTGCATCTTTATGGACGAAACGCCTATACTGATGAAATACAAGAGCTCGCTGATTCGCACGGCCTCCTGCTCATAGAGGATAATGCCCAAGCGCTTGGCGCTTCACATAGGGGTCGGAAAGTTGGCACTCTTGGTAACGCAAGCGCGATGAGCTTCTATCCAGGCAAGAACCTCGGCGCTCTTGGAGATGCGGGTGCTGTCGCGTCGGCTGATCCCGATGTCATTGCAACTGTTCGTTCTTTGCGCAACTATGGATCCTCGGTTAAGTATCGTCATGAACACAAGGGATACAACAATCGACTTGACGAGATTCAAGCAGCAATGCTAGCTGCAAAACTTCCGTTTCTAGACATAGAAAACCAGCGACGTCGTGAGATAGCGGCTGCATATGACACCCGCATCAGCAATCCCCATATTTCCTTACCTCAAATACCCTCTGACTCTCTTGAGCACGTTTGGCATCTTTATGTGATTCGGTCTCAGCATAGAAATTCCCTGATTGAGCATCTGAGTGCTCATTCCATCGAATCAATCATTCACTATCCGATACCAATCCATCTTCAAGCAGCATATTCCGAACTTTCTACCCAGCCCTTGCCTGTCGCTGAGTCATTAGCATCAGAGGTGTTAAGCATACCCATCGGATCTCATCTCGACGACAACGACGTCGACACAATAGTCGATGCGTTAAATAGGTTCGACCCTCGCAAGTAAATGTCAGCACACAATCCGGATTGCGTGCCAACTGAAGACTTCAAGATGTTCGCGTCAAAGTCTAGCGTGTGAAACAGGGCGAGCTTGATTACTAGCCTAATGGCACATCAGGTTGCGTTGTGATAGGCAGCATAGTAGAGCTCGAGATTTCTAATCTTAGCAGCCTTTTCATTTCTGGCACGCACACCTTGCTGTATGCGATTTCGCAATTCGGAGTTTTCAATCAATCGCGACACTGTTGACAGCAAGGATGTCTGACTGTCACAGGCCAAGATCTTCAGATACTGTGGTGCAGCGCTATCAATGATCTCGACCGCGCGGACCTGAGAACCGAGGTTCAAGCTTACCACAATGCACCCGCATGCAGCAGCGTTTAAAGCCGCAACACTGTAGTGTGAGTTGATGGAGAGGGTGATCATGATATCAGCTCGGCGATACAGCGTGGTTGATTCTCGAACAATTCCTGGGAAGTGGACATTACCCCAACCCTGAACGACTGCCTTTCTGCGATAACTATCATGCAAGTCACCAGCGCCAACGAAGACTACTCTGCAGTTTGGCATAGAGGATAGGTAGGCAAACAGCGGCTCATACTTGTCCATGAGCTTGTCTTGCGTGAATCGTGTGACTCCTAGAACTAGGACCTCGGAGGAGCATATGCCAGTATCCTTCTTTAACTGCTCAACTCCTGGTTCATCTGGATAGAGCTCAGTCGATGTGAAAGGCACTTTGATCACGACGCACCTGTCACGCTCTGAGCCTGCGAGGTCATAGTCCTGCAAAATCGAGAAGAGAAATTGATTGCAATTTCTAACCAAAGGGAGGAAATATTTGAAGTACATCGGCACCTGGAGACGCGTACCATATACTGAGGTGCACCACTTAACTGCTCTTTGGGGTGATATCAAGCGCAGAACAATGGCAAACAGCTGACTTATGGGAAGATGCGAGTGCACAGCAATGACGTGCTGGTCTCGAATCACACGGCGAGCTTTTAGTAGGAGGCCGATAAGACCGAACAACGACAGAACTTTCGACGCGATCGGGTTACGAATTACCGTTGTTGACGAGCCTGCATTATCAACAAACCACTGATCGTCATCCTTTCGAAGAGCAACCACGATGGACTCGTCGCCATGATCCGTTGAAGCACTGCATATCTGAGCAAGGATAGTCTGGGCACCACCCGTTCCAAGATTATCGATGATGTGAAGTATCGTTGCCACAGTCAGGCGCTAGCTTGATTTGGTTCTACATTGACTGTTTCCATCATCTCCTCCGCATTGACATTACCCAAGCTCCAGCCGCAAAAGCAACCGTCACAGGATACCCTGATATCGATGCTGCAAAAGCTACGCTCGGGGATATGCCAAAACTCGCCAGCATAGCGACTAGCGATGCATCCCGAACACCAATCCCAGCAATGCCGACAGGCAACAACGCAAAAAGCTGAGCGGCCGTCGAGACAAAGAGGCATTGTTCAATCGTAATCGAGAATCCAAAGACAAGTCCGAATAGCAGGTATGTCGCGGCAGAGAGGACTTGACCTAAGACGGCTAACAATGTATTTGACAGAGTTCTGATTGGGTAGCTAAGTGTCGTTAGAAGACTCTGAGTGATGTCGTCTACCAGGCCTAGCCTCGCTCTAGTGCGGCTCGGAAAAACTCGATAGAGGTTCAAAACGATTCTTGAAACAACCGTTTTCGACGGTTGAAGATTGATGACTAGCATAGGTATCAATCCTAAGACTATTGCTGAGATTGCCAGCGGTTGCTGTACAGTCTTCGGCACCATGACATCATTATCCAACCAGACGGCAATGCCGAATAGAACAGTGAGTATGCTCAGGCCAATGACTTTATCAATGACTACACCGGCAATGCGACTGAGCGAATCATGCTCGCTTGATTGAGATTCTACAACACGCACAACGTCTGTTGTTAGCGAACTCGGGATGAGGAACAACAAATGCTGGGTGCTGAACGTGACGTATATCAGACGACCAAGACGAGTGCCTGGCGAAATCAACCACCATCGGATGGTGGCGATAGTCTGGGCAAGAGCGTACATCCACGCAGCTACAGGCATGTACCACCATGGTAGAGATCGTACACTTTGCATCAGCAGCTTTGTGTCTACCTTCACTACCAACAGCACAAGTAGCGCACCTGACACAGCCAGCTTTATCCAGTATCCATATCGTTGCCAGAACATCTTCAAGCGACAGAGTGAACCGGGCATTGCATACAACGAAGAAGTTCGCCTGACACTTCAGCCCACGACACGTCACGCGAAGCCGAGGACGCAGGCGGCTTCATCATCACACTATCTGCGGAACTAACTACCCTCATAGCACTACGGAGTCCTGCAACATCGCCACATACTACTAGCTGCGTTGCCCGGTTCTCACCCCCTAGATCCTGATGCCCCATAATGTCACTGAGAATCGTCGGCAATCCGCAGGCCATAGCCTCGAGCACGACGTTGGGCATGCCCTCGTAGAGGGAATAGTTGATGAGGCAGTGGGCGGTCTGGTATTGCGTGCGCAGACCCTCCTTGTCTTGCCAGGGAAGGAAGTCTACCTGAGCTGTGATTCCGCGCTCCTGCACCTGCTTGATGAGGTCCTCCTTAAGCGGACCATCCCCTACTAGACGTATACGTACGTCCGTGCCGGCAAAGGCATCAGCAAACGCGTCGATCACAACAGCAAGGTTTTTCTGCTGCTGGAAACGTCCAACAAACAGGAAGGTAAAGCGGCCGGCAGGACGCGTCGACGGTGGGTGGAAGAAGGTGGTGTCGACGCCGTTGGGAATGACCTGCACGGGGAACGGATCCGCCTTCTGGCTGGCCTCGGCAAGCCCCTTGGAATTGGCAACGATTGCATGGGCCTGACGTAGGATGCGCCTGCGCACGGGCGTCAGGAGCGCGTGCACACGGTCCATCCCGGGTTCCATGCCGGGCACGTCGCCGCCGCGTAATGCGATGATGTACGGGACGCCGTAGCGGTTCTTCAGCGTCGGACCCAAGAGTCCGCATGGTATACTGAAGAAGATGATGGCCTTGTCGGGACGGTACCGCTTGACGATGCCATCCAGCGCTCTGCGGGCATGCCACACGAAGCTGAGCATCTCCCTCGGATTGGAGGACGAGACCTTGGCCCTACGCGAGGCCAGACGGTGAACATGTACGCCTCCGTCCTCGACGCTCTCGCCTACGTGGCTGCCAATACCGGCCGTTAGCACAACGGCCGTGTGCCCCATCTCCACGAGCGCCTTTGCGATGTGACGCGTGGCATTGGCCGCGCCGGCACCGATCGGAGGGTATTCGTAGTTGATGAGTAGGATCGTCATGCCGTCCTACGAAACACAAACTCGTTACAGCCGGTTGGGACTTCCGCCGAAATTGCCTTGACGAGTTCGAAGCCAAGATGCTTCATGCGATGCGTTGTCTCGGCAATAGATTCGTACTCGTACGGATACCCGCCAACCCAATCGATGACGTTGTACATGAAGTCCATGCCGCGCTGCTGACGCATGGGATTCTTGCCGGTGACGATGAACTTGGCCAGCCAGATGACCGGGTAGAGAACTGCGATGAACGCGCGCTGGAGAAACTCGGGTGCCTTGCAGTAGAGCCACTTGATCAGAAGCCATGTGCTGCTGGTCCAGTGCCGATTATACAGCGCGAGTACAAACAGCCCGTCCGTGCTCACGAGCGATGCCGCATGCTTGATGGCCGTCGTCATATCACCCGTGTGATGCAGAACACCCCATGAGTGGACGATATCATACGTGCCCGTAGGCGTTTGCTTCTGCAGTTCATCCACAACGGAGCGGTCAAGAATCGAACCAACGACGCACGGAACATGTCTGCCGGCGAGAGCTGGGAAGAACCGCGACTTATTGGCGTCCAGCACTTCCTCGCACGTCGGATTGATGTCACAGCCAACGGTGACCGCGTTACGCTCGGTAGCTAGGAGTAGGCTCAGTCCCTGACCAAAACCGATGTCAATGAAGGTCTTTCCCGTTACATCAACATCCACGAGCTCCGAGAACGCCGTGCGCGCCTGCTCCACCTTCTCTTCGGTGAGAGCATTGATCGAGAACTCTTTCCAGTTCTTGCCAAAGTCAAACTGCATGGTCGGTCCTCATAGTGCGTTCGCCCCCTGCCATCACCACCATGTTCCACAGGAACGCGCGGTTGTCGGCGGTGTTGGTGCGGTGCGCGGTGATCTGGTCGTTGATGGATCGCGTGTTCATGCCGGTCTTGCCGTTGGCAAGGTGACCGAGGTCTATCCGACCCTCGCTCATCCACTTGCCGATGGGGACGCCAAAGCCCTTTTTGGGACGGTAGAGAATGTCGTTCGGGAGGTAGGGCTCAAGGGCTTTCTTGAGGAGGTACTTGCTCTGACCCTTCCGGTAGCGGAACGAGGCAGGGATGCGACGCACATGGTTCACAAGGTTGATGTCCAGGAAGGGGGCGCGCACTTCCAGCGAGTTCATCATACTGGCGCGGTCCACCTTCACCAGGATGTCGTCCTGCAGGTAGAGCTTCACATAAAACTCGGTGGCCTTGTCGAGATAGCTCTCCGACGTGCACCCTTCCCACGCGGCGATCGCTTCGGAGTACAGCTCATCTACGGCAATGGGTTCGGCAAAGAGATCGTCGATCTCCTGTGGGGCAAGTGGACCCATCCAGACGGCGTTCCAGAGATGGGGCGGATAGCCAAGCCCCCTGAGCGTGCGCTTGATCTTGAAGTCGAGCGACATGTTGCGGTGCGACACCGGTAGACGCTGCATGAGCGACGTAACGAGGGAGTGCACGGCCGACGGAATGGTGCGGGAGTAGAGGCGGGCCGGCCCCATCGCGCGGAAGGGGTCATACCCACAGAACAGCTCATCGGCGCCGTCGCCCCCAAGGGCAACGGTCACGTGCTTGCGGGTTTCGCGGCAGAGCAGGTAGGTTGGCAGCAGCGACGAATCCCCCATCGGTTCGTCGAGCAAACCAAGGATGGTGGGCAACAGGTCCAGTGCGGTGTCGAGGTCGAGCACCTTCCGTGTGTGGTTGGTGCCAAACTTCTCGGCCACCAGCGTCGAGTAGGTCGACTCATCAAAGCTCTCTTCGGTGAAGCCGATGGAGAAGGTGTTGATCTTTGACCCGTCGATGAGCGTCGACGCCAGGGCAACCAGTGCCGAGGAATCGATGCCGCCGCTGAGGAAGAAGCCAAGGGGCACATCGGCAATCATCCGACGTTTGATGGCGGCCGCGAGCAGTTCGATGAGCTGCTCGCCCCATACCTCTTCGGCGTTTGCGGGCACGTGCTCGTACGGGTCGATCTCAAACTTCCACCATTGCCGCACATCGAGCCGACGCTCGGCAAGGTCATACGTCATGTAATGTCCACCCGGCAGCTTGTGCACGCGCTCATACAGCGAATGCGGTGCCGGGATGTAGCCATAGGCGAAGTACTTCTGCAGGGCCTTGCGTGAGCGCTCCAGCGTGAGGCACTCGTGCTGCTCGAGCGAGGTGAGCTCGCTGGCAAAGGCAAAGGTCTCATGCTGCTGCGTGTAGAAGAGCGGCTTCTTGCCAAACCGGTCGCGGGCCATAAAGCACCGCTTGCGGGCCACGTCGTAGATGCAGAAGGCGAACATGCCGTTCAGGCGTGGGAGCATGTCGGCGCCCCATGCCTTGTAGG